>JBASYJ010000236.1:0-8872 GCA_049277435.1 Prolixibacteraceae bacterium | reverse complement strand
CCGAACTTGAAAAGATCATGAACCGCCAGAGAGACGATAATAAATCTCAAAATGCGGTTAGTCTTGACGAGTTGGAAAGTATGGTTTCGAATAAAAACATTTTGTTGCTGGATGTTCGACCTTCTATCGAATTCGAATTTGGTCATATCACAGGTGCAATTTCAGTGCCTATGAATAAACTGATGGATCAACTCAAAACCATTTCAAAAAATCAGGAAATAATTGCCTATTGCCGCGGACCATTTTGTGTACTTGCCGATGAGGCCGTGAAATCATTGACTGAATTGGGATATAAAGTTCGAAGACTCGACGAAGGTTATCCGGAATGGAAAATCAAACAATTAGCATCCAATTAAAATGAAACGTCCGGTATACCTCGACTATAATGCGACCACCCCTATTGATATGGAGGTTGCGAAAGAAATGATCCCGTATATTGAATCGTTCTACGGAAATCCTTCAAGTTCATACTCAATCGGGCGAAGCAATAAGGAGGCCGTTGAAAAAGCACGGGCACAGGTTGCAGAGTTGATCAACTGCAAGCCGGAAGAAATCTTCTTTACCAGTTGTGCCACCGAATCGAACAACCTTGCAATTAAAGGGATTGCAAGGGCAAACAGCAAAAAAGGGCGTCACATCATTACCTCGGAAATCGAACATCCTGCCGTAACAGAAGTTTGCAAATACCTGGGTTTGGAGGGGTTCGAGATCACTTATCTTCCGGTTGATGGGTTTGGAATGGTTGATCCCAAAGACGTAGAAAACGCGATCCGAAAAGATACGATACTGATTACGATTATGCACGCCAATAATGAGGTAGGAACGATTCAGCCTATTCAGGAAATTGGGGTAATTGCACGAAAGAATAAAATTGCTTTTCATACCGATGCTTCTCAGTCTGTCGGAAAAATTGAAACGAATGTCGATAAACAGGAAGTTGACCTGCTGACCATTGCCGGACATAAATTGTATGCGCCCAAAGGGATTGGCGCGTTGTACATCCGGAAGGGAACGCCAATTGAAAATCTGATGCACGGCGCCGGACAGGAAAAAAGCATCCGTCCCGGAACGGAGAATGTCATTCACACCGTCGGGCTTGGGAAGGCCTGCGAAATGGCTTTGCGCGATTTGAAACAGAATCATCAAAACATGAAGGTTTCACGCGACAGGCTGCTCCATGGTCTGATTCCCCAACTCGGCAATCAGGTTCATGTAAACGGTGATCTGGAAAATTGTCTGCCCAATACGCTGAGTGTGGCTTTCGAAAATATAAGTGCACACGCTTTGGCTTCATTTATAAGCAGCGAGGTTTTGATTTCTACCGGTTCGGCCTGCCATTCAGGCGAAACGACCATTTCTACTGTCCTTCAGGCGATGAACCTTGATTTCAGGACTGCCGCTGCCACAGTAAGGATTTCAACAGGAAAACATACGTCCAAGGAAGAAATAGATTTTGCCGTCGAGGTGCTTGTCAATGCTATAAAAAAACTCACTTAATAATTCAAATCAACAATCTATGAAGAAATATTTTGTCCTTCTGGTAATCCTGACAGTAGTTTTTACCAGTAATATTTACGCCCAATCTTCCAAAGAGCCAAAAAAGCATACCTCCATCGGAATGGTCATCTATTCCAATGGCACCGAAACGATTTGGAATGCTTTGCGACTGGCAAACTATTCGAAGAATCAAGGCGATACAGTTAGCATGTTTTTGCTGGGCAAAGGAGTTGAATTGGATAGTATGGTAAAAACAAACAACGATTTGAAAGAGCAAGCTGATAAGTTTATGGACAATGGTGGCAGCATTATGGGCTGTGGAACCTGCCTGAGAAGCCGGAATAATAAAGAACCACAGTTTTGCACATTCTCGTCTCTGGCCGACCTGTACGCATTGATCCGTAAAAACAAAATTGTATTAACTTTTTAAATTTATAGAAATGAAAATCGGAATTATCCTTGAGACCAAAGAGTTTGAAAAAGCCTGGAATGCTTTTCGGTTCGCTGTAACAGCTAAAAAAACAGGACACGAAGTAAAATTGTTTTTGATGGGCGAAGCCGTTGAATGCGAAGGTTTGACCCACGAAAAGTACAACGTTGATGAACAATTGAGAAAATTCATTGAAATAGGTGGTGAAATTCTGGCCTGTGGCACTTGCCTGAAATCACGACAATTAGACTCCACCGAAGCCTGTCCAATCTCAACCATGATTGACTGCGTTGAATTGGTTGTTTGGGCCGATAAAACAGTAACCTTTTAAAACTAAAAACTATGTCAATGGAAAATATGATAGAAATGGTCTTACACCAAACGGAAAGTAAGCAGGCCACAGAACAAATTGCATTAAAGGTTGAAGCAGCATGTGCTAAAAATAGTCTGGCTTTACTACAAACCTATATTTATCACGATATCGTTGAATCAAAGGGTTTTCCCATTCAGCGAAAAGTATTTGTATACAATATATGTCAGGCAAAAACAGCAGCAATGATGCTCACAACAAATCCTGAATTTTCAACATTTATGCCCTGTACCTTATCGGTTTATGAAGCAGACGGCAAAACGGTTCTCTCTACCATGAACATGGGGATGATGCTTGAAACGATTCAATCAAACAAAGAATTATACGATCAGGCATCAAATCTATATAAGACATTCACACAAATGATGGACGATCTGGCTGTAGGAGAATAAGTTGGTTAACTATAATAATAGAAAGCCGCTTCATTTATACTTTGAAGCGGCTTTCTGTTATCTTTGACTTGTATAATCGATAAACGAACTAAAATGAATGATAATTCAGATAAAAAACTCGAAATCCGAAACATCAAGCCAACAGCCATGCGCCAATTGGTTTTGCAGGTTTTAGCTGACCAAAAAGCGGCTATAAGTTTACCTGAATTAGAACAAAAATTTGAAAAAGCCGATAAAGTTACCCTGTACCGAACCCTGAAAACTTTTGAAGAAAACAAACTTATTCATAGTATTGATGATGGCACCGGGTCAGTAAAGTATGCTTTGTGCCGTGAAACATGTCAGTGCCATCCGGAAGATCTGCATGTTCATTTCTTTTGCACCAAATGCAAGCAAACATATTGTCTGAACGACATCCCCGTTCCATTAGTAAATCTGCCAGTTCATTTTACCCTCGAAACCATTAATATGGTTGTTAAAGGCATCTGTGTTAACTGTATTTAACAACTTTGCAACTCAGTTGCATCAACTTTTTTCTATCTTTGGCGTTGTTATTTTAGTTGTAAATTAGGTTTTTATGAATAGTGAAAGGAAAAATATAAGAATTGTGTTAATATTATTGGCTGGGCTGGTAATATTCCTTCATTCTTTAATCCCTCATCATCATCATTCCGATTCATACAGCGACCACAATTACAGTGATTTTGGCACAACCCAAACTTCGGGTGAATCTTCTGATAAAGCCGTCACGCATTGTCACGCTTTTAATAATATAGTTACAGAAAAGTTTGACACTAAAACTTTTGATACGAAGACAGAGACAAACTTCAATTTGTTTTTTGTTTCGATTTTTGGCACAGAACAAGTCAATAACAAGGTAGAACCAACTACTTTTTTTATCCAAAATATTGTTCTACTTAAACAATATTTTTATACTGAACTATCCTTTAGGGGTCCTCCTACCTTAGCTTAATTTCTTCTTACTATTTTATTTTCCCTGATAGAGATGTCAGGATTTTGTTAATGCTTTATATTCTAATCAAATGAATAAAAGGAAACTAACAAAGAAGGAATTGCAGGAAAGGAAAATCATTGAAAATAAAAAATTCAATAAAACTATATTGATAAGTATGGGGTTACTTTTCCTTGTGGTGATAATCATAAATGTGTTTTTTACATTTTGGTGTGATACCAAGTATGAGTATAGAAAAATGGCATTATATGGTAAAGAAATAAGACCCGAATTAGTATGTGTAAATCATAATAGTTTACAATACGATGAAACTTCAAAAATTATTTATGAAGGAAAGACTTATTTTATTTGTAGCTCGAAATGCAGTCAGCACTTAATTAACCACCCACAAGAAGTAATTTTTATTGCCGATGCTTTTTCTGGTGATACAATTTGTAAAGCTGATGCATTAATGGGATTCAAAGAACGAGGCAGTCATCTGATTGTATATTTTAAAAACAGAACAAATTTCAATAATTATTATGCATCCAAAACAAAAAAATAAAACAAAGTTGGTAACGTATAAAACAAATAAGAAATGATAGATAAAATAATAGCTTATTCTATAAAGAATAAATTTATAGTCAGCCTGATGCTTTTTGCACTAATTGGGGGAGGCATTTATTCTTTAAAAACAATCAACCTCGATTCGACCCCGGATATTACCAACAATCAGGTGCAGGTAATAACCGTTTCACAGAATTTATCTACGGTTGACATCGAACAATTTGTTACCTATCCTGTGGAACTGGCGATGGCAAATTTGCCAGGGGTTATTGAATTACGTTCAGTATCGCGGTTTGGCTTGTCGGTAGTAACCATTGTTTTTAAAGATGACATGGGTACGTATCTACCGAGACAGGTCGTACAGGAGAAACTTAACGCTGTAAAAGACGACATACCAGCTCAGTTTGGAGAACCGTTTATGGGGCCTATAACAACAGGTTTAGGGGAGATATTCCAATACACCATAAAACCCAAACCCGGTTATGACACTACATATTCCCCAACGGAATTACGTACCATTCAGGATTGGATTGTAAAACGCCAAATGGCTTTAATCCCCGGTGTTGTTGAAGTAAATTCATTTGGAGGGAATATAAAACAATATGAAATTGCCCTGAATCCAGATAAATTAAACGCCATGGGTGTTTCAATTACAGAGGTTTTTGAAGCATTGGAAAACAACAATGTCAATACCGGCGGCGCTTATATCGAAAAAGGGCACATGGCCAATTTCATTAGAGGCGAAGGTTTGGCCAGGTCGTTGGACGATATAAAAGATATCGTAGTAAAAAACGAAAATGGAATCCCCGTATTAATTAGCGATGTGGCTGAACAGGTTCATTTTGGAAGTCAGGTTCGTTATGGCGCTTTCACGCAGGAAGGACACGAAGCTGTTGGTGGTATGATTTTGATGCTGAAAGGTGAAAACTCGAACGAAGTAATACAAAGCGTAAAAGCCCGTATTGCCGAAGTACAAAAGACTTTACCGCAAGGTCTGGAAATTGCTCCTTTTCTCGACCGTTCCGAATTAATAAAGAGAACAACAAGTACAGTCAGTAGAAACCTGATGGAA
This sequence comes from Prolixibacteraceae bacterium, assembly GCA_049277435.1. Classification (GTDB taxonomy): domain Bacteria; phylum Bacteroidota; class Bacteroidia; order Bacteroidales; family Prolixibacteraceae; genus Aquipluma. The sequence goes on along the minus strand of JBASYJ010000236.1, from coordinate 3,592 downwards.
GGTGCCCTAATTGTTATATTTGTACTGGTTATTTTATTAGGAAGTCTTCGCGGAGGACTGGTTACCGCTTCGGTTATCCCTCTATCCCTTTTGTTCGCTTTTATCTTAATGAAGATTTTTGGTGTATGGGCGAACTTAATGAGCCTCGGGGCAATTGACTTTGGTATCATTGTAGATGGTGCGGTAATAATCGTTGAAGGAACTGTCCATGAAATTGAGAAAAGGGTAAAAGCGGGTAAAGAAAAATTTGGACAGGCTCAAATGGATGAACTTACATACCATGCCTCCAGTACGATGATGAACTCCGCATTTTTCGGGCAGTTAATCATCCTTATCGTCTTTGCACCGATACTTTTTCTTACCGGTGTTGAAGGTAAGATGTTTCAACCAATGGCCTACACATTTGGATTTGCTGTACTTGGGGCAATATTGCTTTGCCTTACTTATGTTCCGATGATATCTTCCATTGTAATGAAGCCAACGAAAAACCAAAACAGCAGGTTCGCCCGTTTCGAGAATTTACTTGAAAGATTCAGCAGTAAGTTATTAAACAGGATCCATGCTGCATATAAACCTATTCTACTTTTGGCGTTAAAACGCAAAATTGTTACTCTCGTTATTGCCATATCAATATTAGGAAGTGCTGTTTTTGTTTTTACCCGTATGGGCGGTGAATTTATCCCAAGCCTTGATGAAGGGGATATTGCTATGCAAGCGTTCCTTCGTCCTGGAAGTTCTTTGTCGGAAACCATTGAACGGGAAAAGGAAATTGAGAATATTATTATGACAAATTTTCCGGAAGTAAAAACAGTTTGTGCCCGGATTGGTGTAGCTGATATACCGACTGATCCAATGGGCTTTGACTTTACCGATAGCTTTATTATTCTTGAAAAGGATATGAGCAAATGGGTTTCCGCAACAACAAAAGAAGAGTTGATTGAAAAAATTAGAGCAAAGTTAGCCCATTTGCCCGGTCTCAATTTCACCTTTAGCCAACCGGTAGAGTTGCGTTTCAATGAGCTTTTAACAGGAGTAAGGGAAGATGTAGCGGTTAAATTATTTGGTGAAGATTTGGAAGTACTCTCTGAAAAAGGTGAGAAAATAGAGGAGATAATAAAAACGGTAGCAGGTGCAGAAGATGTAACCCTTGAAAGAACATCCGGTTTACCACAAATGACCGTACAATACGACCGGAAAAAGATAGCGCAGTACGGACTGGATATCAGTAAACTTAACAGATATGTCAGCGCAGCTTTTGCAGGTAGCAGTGCAGGGGTAATCTTCGAGGGAGAAAAACGTTTTGATATGGTTATCCGGCTTGATGAACAGCACCGGAAAAGCATTGACGATTTACGCAACTTATATGTTGATTTGCCTAACGGTAAACAAGTGCCTATCAAAGAGGTAGCCGAGATAAATTTTCAACCCGGGGCAATGCAAATTTCAAGGGAAGGAACTTTCAGGAGAATTTATGTAGGAGTGAATGTAAGGGGAAGGGATGTTGAATCAGTTGTGAAAGAAATACAACAGAAGCTTGATAAACAGCTCAATTTACCAGCTGGTTATTACATCACTTACGGAGGTGAATTTGAAAACCTGCAACGGGCGAAAAACCGGCTGGCAATTGTATTGCCTATCGCATTGGCCCTGATTTTTATACTTTTATACTTTGCTTTACATTCATTGCCGCAAACAGTAATGATATATATGGCTGTACCGTTGGCTGCCATTGGAGGCATCTTTTCCCTATGGATTAGGGGAATGCCCTTTAGCATTTCTGCGGGCGTAGGTTTTATTGTGCTTTTCGGGGTTGCTGTGTTAAACGGATTAGTCCTCATAAGTCGCTTTAATTCACTTAAAATTGAGGGTGTCAATGATATCCTGGAACGGATTTCCATTGGGACACAAGAAAGGTTAAGGCCAATATTACTTACTGCTACCGCTGCAATGTTAGGCTTTCTGCCCATGGCCATTTCAGCTTCTGCAGGTGCGGAAGTACAACGTCCTCTTGCAACTGTGGTAATCGGTGGTTTATTTAGCGCTACTTTCCTTACGTTGGTTGTAATTCCTGTTTTATATGCCTTGGTTGAATCGTTAACACAAAAAAGGAAACAAAGACGCTTTTCTGCGCCTAATGCTCCGCTAATTATCCTGTTGTTTTTGAGCCTTGGCTTATCGCTCATTCCTGCAAAAACATGGGCACAGGGAAATGACACACTTCCCCGTATAACAATTAAAGAAGCTGTAAACAGGGCAAAAACTAATTTTCCGTTGATAAAAGCAGCCCAACTTGAGATAAAGAATCAGGAAGCATTGAGAAAAACTGCCTGGGATATCGGAAACACCGAGTTTTCAACGGGTGCTGAAGAGTTAGGCAACAATACGGAAAATGGTATCTATAATACCATTTTGGTGAGGCAGGAATTTGATGTTTTAAGTATCGGGGCTAAATCAAAGTTACAAGATAAGCAGGTAGCTATTTCGCAAACAGCTCTTAACTTGACCGAATTGGAAGTAGCACGTGAGGTCAGGCTTGCCTGGGGAAATGCTTATAGTGCAAAAAAGCAATATCAGCTTTATTTACAGTTGGACTCTATCTTCAAAAATTTTGAACGGGCGGCAAAAATACGTTTCGAGACCCAGGCCACTTCAAGGCTTGAGTACCTGTCAGCTTCCAATCAGGCCAAACAAATTATTATTCAGAAGGAAAAATCAAACAGGGATTATATTATTGCCCTGCAAAAACTAAATCTTTGGTTTGTTAGCGATACACTTTTTACGGTTGATGATAATTCTATAAATGAAATCGGTGCTCTGCCATTTTTATCTCAGGACTCTATAAATCAACATCCATCTTTACAATACTACGGGCAAAAGATACAATTGGCAGATGCAAGGGTTAAACTGGCAAAGGCGGGATATCTGCCCAAATTTACCGCTGAATATGGCAGCCAGAAAATAGGCAGCCAAACCGGGTTTCATAAATACCAGGTTGGGTTAAGCATTCCCTTGGTTTTTGCTTCACAATCAGGTAAAACCCAATCGGCAAAAATAGAAAGCAGTATTGCCAGGGAAAATTTCCATCAAAAGCAATTGGAAATCAATTCTGCCTATAGAAGCCTGTTTGAAGAATATCAAAAATGGCTGTCCACAACTGAATACTACCGCAACGTGGCATTGCCAGTGGCTAAAGAACAAAAGCAGGGGGCAATCACATCCTATCAGGAGGGTGCAATTGATTATGTCACTTTCCTCCAAAATATGAAGGATGCAATGCAAATTGAATTTAATTATTTGGATGCGAATGCCAGCTATCTCGATTCACGGTTCAAAATTGAATATTTTATAAACGCTTCAAAATAAAAACAATGAAAATAGAAATCATAAAAAAAACACTCATAACAATGAAAACAGTAATCATTGCAGGAATGCTCATCCTTGCCCTTTCGGCCTGCAACCAAAAACCAGAGGCAAGCGCTGAGCAAGAAAAATCGGAAGAGAGTTCAGAGGGTGGTTTAACTGACGTTATGTTGACAGCACAACAATTTAACGCATTAAAAATGAAGGTAGATACCTTGGCGAAACACAATTT
>JBASYJ010000235.1:0-6457 GCA_049277435.1 Prolixibacteraceae bacterium | reverse complement strand
GTTCCTTCCGGATCGGTCGCTGTTACAATCATGCTGCACGACTGATCGGGGCGTTTGGCAAAAGCCATTCCTTCGCCATCGCAACTGATCATGCGCATTCCCTGGCACAAAGAATGATATTCGTGCTGTACTTTTTCCCAATCCTGACAGGTAATGTCGATGATTTCGAAAGGTAATTTTTTCTTGTCTTTCGGATGCATGGCCAGCATGGCATTGTAGTAGCCACTCTTCTTCGGATTGTTCAGGTGGTTGTAATTCTTCATGTAGCCTTTATTCGACTGCATTTTGTTGTAGCTGTACATTCCGGCATTGATGATGATATTTTGTTTGAATTCGCTGGCCCAGTCAGGAGCGGTGCGCGGATGTTTTCCTTTTTCGGAGGCGGTCAGGAATTCGAAATCAAATTTCCGGGGATCGATTTTTAGAATACTCAGTTTCGAATCGTTGACAACCGATTTATCCGGAGCATCCAGTTCGGCGTATTTCAGCCCATCCAACAGATTTTTCCAGGGTATTTCGCTGATCCAGGTTGTTTGCGAACGGCCTGTAAAACCAGTCAGTAAAAACAAAAAAACGAAGACGATTGACTTTCCGGAGAAAAACAAAGTGTGCGTTTTACAGGTCATTAAAATCGAATTTCGAGTTTTTAAAAGGGAAGAAATCGTATAATTCGCCGGAATAATAGAATTCGTAAGCAACAGCGCCAAACGAATATTTTTTACCCTTGATGTTTATTCCCGAGCCGCCTACCACCGGATTTTCCTTAGGAACAGAAACTTCATAGCCAATGTTGTACAACGTTGCCAGAATTTCCGGACGATCATTGATCGGGTACCCGGCACGTTCCCATTGGGCATTGATCTGTTTCACGTTCAGCGCGGCATACAAATAAGAATAATAATGATTTTTATACGAAGTCAGCCGGTTAAACCGTTCCTGGGCAATGTTTTTGGTCTGAAAATCGAGCAGGTTCTCGTATTTCTCACCCAAATAAAAAACAGAAGTCCTGTCTTTCAGGTTTCTTTCAATTTGTTGGGCTGTCGGTACTTTTATACCGGTCACACCCAGCGAGAATGTCGTTTCGACCGAAAGAATTTTCAGGGGACCGATCCATTTTTTATACGCTTCCCGGCTCGAATTGAAAAGCCGAATCTGTTCACCCACCAATACCGAAACAATCAGACGTGGTTCAACGCCAGTCATGTATGCTGCCGAATCGATCAGGCGTTTGTCTTTTACAACGGCCAGTTTAAAAACCTGCCACTCCGGAATGTTCATCCATTCGAAAACACTTTTTGTATTCAGTTTTGAAAAACTGCTCTTGTCGGTTTCGAATTTACCAAGTTCCTGCTGATAATCCTGGTTCTCCTGCAGGTGTAAATTCACTGCCTGAAGCATTTGCCGGGATTGTTTCAGGTTATGGCTTTTTTGATAGGCGTTCTGAATGTAAAACGCATTGGCCGGAAAGTACTTGTTCAGAACTGTTAAATCGTAAAATAACCTGGCTTCGCTGGTATCCACTTTCGAAGAATCATCTCCGGAACGATGCCCGTATTTGTCTTTAATTTCCTGAAAATACCGGTCGTTAAGGTCAACCACACCGGGATCGTTGGTCAGATGAAATTTTATTGCGAAAAATGCAACTGTTAAAATTAGCCCAATCAGGGCAAAAACCCCCACAAATCCAAGTCCTAAGTATTTGGTAATCTTGCGGAAACTACTATTTTTCATTTCTTTTTTTAACCCCTCCTATATTTGCCGCAAATGTATAAAAAGGTGTTATTATTTGTTAAAATCGTTCATAAATTTCATGATCGTGACCAAATAAATAATGATAATGTTACTTTTGCTTCCCGCTCAAATTTTTAATGAGATTATTAACCAAAATATTTACAATGAAAATAGGAAACCTGACTCTCGTTTTTTGTCTGTTCTTTTCTATCTATACCTTTGCACAACAACCACTTCCGCTCACCATTGAACCCCTGAATGATACTTCCGAATTAGATTCGCTGCTGAATGACAACGATGGTCTTGAGGTTGACTCGCTTGTATCGGCCGATGAAACAATTTACAAGAATATCTGGAACAGCACTCAGATCAGATATCCGGCCAACACCCTTCCCGATAAAAATGACACCATTACAATTTCGCTCTTTGGTCCAACCGACAGCACGTTTGTGATGCCGGTAAAAGGACAGATTCTTTCCAAATTCGGACCACGCCATGGAAGAATGCATACCGGAACCGACATTCGTTTAAATCTGGGTGACACGGTACGCAGTGCATTTGATGGTCGGGTGCGGCTTGCCAAAAGGTTTAACGGCTATGGAAATTTAGTTCTGGTGCGTCATAGCAACGGTTTGGAAACCATTTATGCTCACCTGAGCAAAATCTGCGTAAAAGTGAACGATTCGGTTAAAGCCGGCGATCTGGTTGGCCTTGGCGGCAGAACCGGCCGCGCAACCTGCAATCATCTGCATTTCGAAACCCGGCTTTTTGGCGAACCATTTGACGTGAGTAAATACATCGACTTAAATACATTTACCTTACTCGCCGATAAAATTTACTATAAAAATAAACGGTTCGAAAACGATCTGGCAAACTTTAAACGCAAAGAACCGGCAAGTACCCTGCTGGCTTCCGGAGGAACGACCAAACACGTGATCAAAAAAGGAGATACGCTTTCGGTGATCGCCCGCAAATACCATACTTCAGTAAAACGGATATGTGCTGCAAACCGGATTACAGCCCAAAAAACCCTGAAAATCGGTTCTGTTCTGATGATTAACTAATCAGTATTCAACTTATTTTGTCCTTCCCGGACAACAGTACCGTTTCCTTGTTTTGTTGAAGTTCATTGTTTTATCCCGTAAATAAACTAACCGCATAAGGTTGTTTTTTGAATATTCAGCAAAAAACAACCTTTGTCACATGAATCAAATTCCAGGGCCGCAGGCCCGCTTCATTTTGTAAGGATGAAATTTATTCCATTCAGAAAGAGCATTCCATACACAGAGAACCGTAGGTTCGCCACATAAAATTGCATGAAAAAAGTTCATTGATTTTCGCTAGTTTCCATTTCTGAAAACCCAATAATCAATGAACTCTGTATTTTAATGCTTAATATCAGAAGAAAAACTTACCTGGATTAAAAGCTGTATTTCGCATTCTTCGTAACACATTCCCAGTCGTCGGTACGGAAAGGCGCTGCCGGAAACTGTTCCTGATTAAACAGGTTCCCTTCCGAAGCATCATCGGCCCAATTGTAGCGAACAGCTACCGGATCGGCTAACGATTCGCTTGAAACAATCACTTTATCTTCGGAAATCCAGGCTTTGGCAAACACGAACTTTTGATCGGTACCGGCAATTTCGAAACCTTTCAGATAGCCATATTTATCCTTTGCCAATAATCCGCTTCCAAGGTGTGTAAACGAAATTTCGATTTTATTTCCATCCTTCTTCATGCCCTGATAAACCGGCCCGGTATATTCACCTGGTTTTTCATACACATCGTGCAGGGCGATTTTTGCCAGACGTTTTCCAACATCCTGTTTGTTTTTTGGATGAATATCTTTCGGATTACCGATGTCGGTAGTCACGGCCATTCCGGTATTTGGCAGCGAAAGAGTCAATGTCTGCGCTTCGCGAAGTTCGGCCCAGGTGCTTCCATTGTTGCTGTTTGCCTGATCGGATCCAAAAGTTGAAAGCTGCACAAAATAGAACGGAAAATCGCCCTGATTAAAATGCCGCCGCCAGTCGGTAATCATCAGCGGGAACGCTTTCCGGTATTGAAATGCCCGTCCCGCATTGCTTTCTCCCTGATACCAGATTGCACCCTCGATGGTGAACGGAAGCAAAGGATTCAGCATGGCGTTAAATAACAAACTCGGATAATCGTTCGGACCAACTGAGTTACCGGCGTCTTTCAAGGATTCAATCCTGAAAATCCAATCACCGGACAGCGATAAAACCTTTTTGCCGATGCTCAGTTTCATATTGGCAGCATCGCCATAAATACCGCCACCACCGCCGGTATCAATCACTTTCACGGCAATCACATTTTTTCCGGCTTTGATTATTCCTGAAGGGATACTGTAATTGCGCGGACTATTGTAAATATTAGTTTCACCAACCTTGACGCCGTTTACATACGTCTCGTCAATATCATCAATCATTGCCAGTTCCAGCATGGCGGATAGTCCGGCCTCTGCGTCGCTTATTTCAATGGTTTTCCGCAACCAGACTGTTCCGTCGACATTTTCCAAACCCTGTTCTTCCCAGGTTCCCGGAAGTTTCATTTTCGGCCATTTGCTGTCATTAAAATCCATCGTTTTCCACAAATTTGTTTCAGGATTTTTATCCAAACCACCCTGAATCTTCTGTAATTTATCTTCAATCGCTTTTTGACGATCTTTCAGTACGATTTCAATATCTCCGGAAGTCATTTTTGCGGCGATATCCTTAAATTCTTCTGTTCCTGCAAATGCTTTTTTGCTCGTCCAGGCTTCCGATTGTGTTCCTCCCCAGGAAGTGTTGATCAGTCCGACCGGGATTTTCAATTCGCGGTATAATTCGCGGGCAAAGAAATAAGCGGTTGCCGAAAAATCACCCACATTTTCAGGTGAACAAACCTTCCAATCGCCACCCGCAACATCGTCTTTTAAAGTGGTGCTAACTGTATTCGGAACTTTAAAATGTCGAATCTGCGGATAATCTGCAGCAGCTATTTCCTGCTCAAAATGATTAATTTTTCCCCATCCTTCAATTGGCATTTCCATATTTGATTGTCCGCTGCAAATCCAGACTTCGCCAACCAGAATGTCTTTCAGGACGATTTGGTTTTTACCTTTCACTGAAAGTTCGAAAGGACCGCCAGCCACTTCAGGAGCAAGTATTAGCTGCCAGTTTCCGGATTTGTCGGCTTTGGTGGTTTTGGTTTGCTGGTTGAATTTAACGGTCACTTTCTCGTTAGCCGAGGCCCAGCCCCAAACCCGAACAGGCTTGTTCCGCTGCAAAACCATGTCGTCGCCAAAAATTTTTGGCAGGGTAACATTGGCATTTACCATGCTGCAAACGAACAGCAGAAGAAATAAAACACTAATTTTTTTCATAGATTCAGTTTTAAATAATCATGGTCATCATCGAATGTGCCAAACTGGTAGTCTGGGCAGCTTTACCTGCAATGCACAATCTGAACGGCAGTTTTTCGTCGGATAAATTCAGGATTACAACAACCACTTTCCCATCAGGATTGATGAATGCAGTTGCCTGTAATTTATCGCGGTTGGTTGAACAGCTGATGCGTTTGGCACCAGCCTCAACAAATTTCGAGAATTGTCCGATGTAGTAATAACTGTTGGTATAAATCAGTTTGCCAGTTTGAGTGTCGGCATGAATCGGTGCGAAACAGAAATTTCCTACGTGATTTGGGCCTCCGTTTTCGTCGAGCAACACGTTCCAGTCGGTCCAGGCAACTGTTCCGCAATTAAAATCATTCACCATCGAGTTTCCGTAGCGTTCGCCTAACGACCAATCGTTTACCCGATCGAGACCAAATTTCTCGACACATCCTTCAGTAAAAATCAGTTCTTTATCCGGATAAGCCTCTTTCACCAACCTCAGGTTATCGAACTGCATGGCGCTGCCGGTCCAGGTTTCGTACCAGTGAAACCCAATTCCCCAGATGTATTTCGCGGCTTCAGGATCGTTCAGCAACACACTGGCCCGCTGATAAACCAAATCGCGGTTGTGATCCCAGCAAATGAGTTTTTTATCGCTCATTCCATTTTTCTGTAAAGTTGGTCCGAGGTAGTTTTTTACAAAATCGCGTTCGTCTTCCGCGGTATACAGACACGATTCCCAGCGTTGTTTGGCCATCGGTTCGTTTTGTACCGAAAGACCCCATACCGGAATACCCAATGCCTCATAAGTCTGAATAAATTTCACGTAATGGTTGGCCCAGGCTTGTGCATACTGAGGAAGCAATTTACCGCCCTGCAGTACATCGTTGTTGTCTTTCATCCAGGCTGGCGGGCTCCAGGGACTCACAAACATGGGGATTTTTCCACCTGCCGCGGCAATCACCTTTTTAATAAACGGAATCCTGAATTTCTGATCGTGATCGACATTGAAGGTGCTCAGAGCGGTGTCGCCGTCGGCAATATAGCCATAAGTATCGCTCGAAAAATCGCAGCTGGCAATGTTGGTTCTCGAAAAATTATACCCGATTCCCTTTTCTTTATCGTAGTAAGCGGTCATAAATTCTTTCTGTGTTTCCCCCGGAAGTCTGGCAAAAACCTCGGCAGATGCATCGGTCAGGGCGCCACCAATTCCAACCATTGTTTGAAAGGTGTGCGTTGGATCGACAAATACACAAACCTGTGTTTCGAAAGGTTGGCCAAACTCTTCAAAAGCGAGATCGGCAGTTTGAGATAATCGCAGTGCAGTGTCTT
>JBASYJ010000234.1:0-23129 GCA_049277435.1 Prolixibacteraceae bacterium | reverse complement strand
CGTGGCAAAAACCTGAATGAACTGGGGCCGCGTTTCCCTGACATGAGCAAATGCTACGATTCACATCTGCGCAACAAAGCGAAAGCCATCGCCCTGAAAAACGGGATCGATCTGAAAGAAGGAATTTATGTTGGAGTGTCCGGGCCAACTTTTGAAACCCCGGCCGAATACCTGATGTTCCGAAATCTGGGTGCCGATCTGGTCGGTATGTCAACTGTTCCTGAAGTTATTGTGGCGCGTCACATGGACATGACTGTCTTTGGGATTTCAATTGTTACCGACAGCGGTGTTCCAGGTCAGATTGTGGAGATTTCGCATGAAGAAGTGCAGGAAGTTGCCATGAAGGCCGAGCCAAACATGACCCTGATTTTAAGGGAACTGATAGCCGGATTATAAAAAATCCTTTTCATTTCAATCCCGATGAATGCAATTCCCGGATTTAAAAAAATACCGGTTAAAACCTGGTATTTAACATTTGGCGGAGAAATTCCCAAAATTAATTTTGCTGATGGTCCAATCAGCATCGAACGCTGGGAAAATCCTGAAATAGACAACTATCTGGAACTTTATCAGGAAGTTGGAAGAGCCTGGGGCTGGACCGGTCGGTTATTGAAAACGGAAGATGAACTGACCGCAATACTGAATTCAACGGGGAATGAAATATGGCTATTCAGGATAGATCAGGAACTGGCCGGTTTTTTTGAACTGGTACGGCTGGAACACGAAACTGAAATTGTTTATCTGGGCCTTAAACCCGGTTGGATTGGAAAAGGGCTGGGCCGGAAACTGATTCAGACTGCGGTTGCTGTTTCCGGGCAAAAAGGGCAAAAAGTATGGCTTCATACCTGCGAACGTGATCATCCTGAAGCGCTTAAAGCTTACCTGAAAGCTGGATTTATTATCGAAAAAGAACTTATTAGCCACGAATATTATCCTGAATAATTTTTCAAATCGAACTATATGAGCAATTTTCCAACATTTGAAGATATCGAAAAAGCACACGATCGGATTCGTCCGTACATTCACCGTACTCCGGTTTTGAGTTCAAAAAGCATCAATGAAATTGTGGGTGCCGAATTGTTTTTCAAGTGCGAAAATCTGCAGAAAGTCGGTGCTTTTAAGTTCAGGGGAGCATGTAATTCGGTTTTTTCACTCACTCCGGAAGAAGCTAAAAACGGGGTTTGCACCCATTCTTCGGGCAATCACGCTGCGGCTTTGGCTTTGGCAGCGCGTATGCGCGGCATTCCGGCATTCATTGTTATGCCCGAAAATGCTCCGGAAATAAAAAAGATTGCAGTAGCCGGTTACGGAGCTCAAATTACGTTTTGCAAACCCACTTTGGAAGCCCGCGAATCGACGCTGAAAAAAGTGGCCGAACAAACCGGTGCCACCGAAATCCATCCGTACAATTATTTCAATGTGATTTGCGGACAAGGGACAGCAGCAAAGGAACTGATTGAGGAAACTGGTCATCTGGATATCGTGATGGCCCCTGTTGGCGGCGGGGGATTATTGAGCGGAACGGCAATTTCTGCAAAATCACTTTTGCCTGAAGTCAGGGTAATCGCTGCTGAACCAGCCGGGGCTGATGATGCTTACCGGTCGTTTTACTCCAAAACACTGGTTCCGTCGCTTGCACCCAAAACCATTGCCGATGGCTTGCTCACTTCGCTAGGCAGCCTGACTTTCCCGATCATCCTGAATCATGTCGACCAGATTGTAACTGTTTCAGAAGAAAAAATTGTGGAAGCCATGCGCATGATCTGGGAACGAATGAAGATCATTGTTGAACCTTCGTCGGCAGTTCCTTTGGCAGCCATCCTCGAAAACAAGCTGGAAGTTCAGGGTAAAAAAGTCGGAATCATTCTGAGCGGCGGAAATGTTGATCTGGGGAAACTTCCGTTTTAAATAATTTCGTCAGAAGTCGTTTGTCTTTTTTCCGGTTCAAACCAAACTTCAAAAATCCTGAATTGTCGAATCCGGCAGTTCAGGATTCTTATTTTTCGGAAATACACTTCGTAAAGAATACCTCCTTTTGAATTTCAAAATAAGATTGAAATAATAATTACGATTTATATCAATTCAGAATGTTTTGACTCCAGATTAATTATTTGTAAACTGGCAATGCCGAAAATCAATTTAATCTGAATGCCTGTTTTTATCCACCTGTGTTTCAGTTTGGTTTTCGGTTAAAAAAACTTTAATAACCAATATTGCTAAAACCAATAATTAGCTGCTAACTAAGGATAATTCGGGCTAATTGAAAACTGTAAAGTTTTACAGTGGAAAGGTTACACCGTTTTTTTACAGCATCGGGCTGAGCAAGCGTGAGAACGATTCTTTGATTTTGTTCATTCGCGGACGTTTTACCCAATCTTCAAGGATGACCATTTCACTTTCTGCCTGATCTTCGATAAACTGTGCGGCTAAAATCCCTGCAGTTTCTTCGTCATAAATCATGGCATTCACTTCAAAATTGGTTTCCAGGCTCCTGAAATCCAGGTTGGCCGTTCCGACCGATGAGAAAATTCCATCGACGATGATGACCTTGCTATGCGTAAAACCAGCCTGGTAAAAATATACTTTCACCCCGGCTTCAAGCAATTCCTCGATAAACGAATTGGTACCCCATTTGGGTGTTATGGCATCCGACATGCCCGGTACAATGATACGAACATCAACTCCACCCAGGGCCGAAGTTTTGAGGGCCGTAATGATGTCGGAAGTCGGCATCAGGTATGGCGTTGAAATGTATACGTAATCGTTCGCAGTAGCAATGGCCGAAAAATAGGCCTGCGAAATGCTTTCCCAATCCGAATCGGGGCCACTGGCAGTTATTTGCACCAGCTTACCTTCACCCGATTCAAACGGTTTGAAATACTTATTTCCTTTCAATATTTCTTTCGAAACGAAATACCAGTCTGCCATAAATATAATGTGCAAAGCGGTAGCGCCTCCTCCGGTAACTTTCAGGTGAGTGTCTCTCCAGGGGCCAATTCCGGGAACTCCGTCCAGATACCGGTCGGCGAAATTTAATCCTCCAACAAAGGCAGTATCCCCGTCGACCACCAGAATTTTACGGTGGTTCCGGTAATTCACCCTTGAGGTTAACATCGGGAACCGTACTTTCATGAAACAATCGACCATGATTCCAACATCCGACATCGACTGGATAAATTTTCGTTTCAATTCCCAACTCCCCACATCATCAAAAATCAGGCGCACTTCAATTCCTTCTTTTGCTTTCCGGATGAGCATTTCACGAAGCTGGTTGCCAATTTTATCGTCTTCGATGATGTAATATTCCAGGTGGATGTGGTGTTTTGCCTGTTCAATGGCTTTAAAAATCTCCGGAAATGTTTCTTTACCATTTCTCAGAACTTTCAATTCGTTATCACTTGTCAGCAGGGCATTCGAGTTGGAAAGCAACAGGTTCATCAGCCGCTTTTTAGAATAGAGCAGGTCATTAATCCGGAAGTGATTTTTGGGTAGGTTGTCCAATTGTTCCAGCGTTAAATTCCTGAGTTTTTCCAAATCTTTTAATCCTTTGCGCGAGAACATTTTTGTTTTGCGGTATTCCTGACCAAAAAACAGGTAAATCACAATACCCAGGAAAGGAAGCAATACCAAAACCAGGATCCAGCTAATGGTTTTTACCGGATTGCGGTTTTCAAGAATAATAAGAATAGCAATGAAAACCACCGTTAAAAAATAAAGGATGGTAACCAAGTTTGGCAGTGATTTCCAGATGTCGAACAAAAATGCCATATCCGTTTTGGGTTGATTAGAACTGACTAAATTTCATGAAAAATCTATTGATAAACAAATGAAAAATTGATGCGGTTATCTCCATCTTAAAATTCGATAATTTAACGACTGAATGTACATAAAGAAATCACAAATGACTTTATATCGGAGAATGAAAATGACTTTTTCAGGATTGACTAAATGAACATTTGCTTTTTAAACTTGTTTTAAATTGCGATGAAAACGAGGTTTTATTCACTGTTTTTTCTTTTGATTCTGATCGGGTATATACTCCGGCCAGTATTGCCAATTGTTGAATATGCCTTAAATAAGGATTACATTGCTAAAAATCTGTGCATCAACCGTGATAAACCTAAAAGTTGTTGTGAAGGAAAATGTCACCTGAAAAAGGAGCTTGCTAAAAGTGATACTTCTGAAGATTCTGAACAAAATAATTCTCCTAAAAAAACTCAACGGCATATCGACGAATTTATTAAAACCCAGGCCAAGACTTCGGGATTATCCGGAAATGAATTGCATTATCCGGCAAGGTCTGAACTCAGTGTTCATCAGCGTTGTTTGCCCGTCATTTTTGTTCCTCCCCAATTTTCCTGACTCCTCCAATTTTAAATTTATGCTGATTGATCGGGTATAAAATTTAACTGGTTTATTGCTGGCTGGTTTTACTACCTGATAGATTAAACAGGCATATCCTATTGGCTGGTATTCATCAGTTTGGATTGGTGTGCCTGAAATAAATTTAAAAGATAGTTTGCCCGTTATTTTAGATCAAAATCCTGTTCCGGTTTAAATCATTCGTGAAAATTGTTCCGGAATATAAATGAATGAATGACATGAAAATCAATATTATAAAAACAAGTTACATTTTATTTATCTCCATTTTTCTTTTTTCCTGTTCAAACAAGAACGAGGATGTTACCATCGATCCGCTGAATGGGTACACCAAATTGGTGGATGGATACGCCAAAGGAGCTTCAGCCAAAGTTGAAATCTGGGGACAAAAGAATTTTTTCATGGGTTACAACAAACTCATGGTGGTATTGTACGATTCGCTTAATCTGAAGGATAAACTAACCGATGCACACATTCAATTTTCGCCTTTGATGACCATGACCATGAATGGAATGGTGACCAAACATGCTGCACCAGTTGAAAACCCGGAAGACGTTGCGGTGAATGAGGTATTTCCCGGCGCGGTGGCGTTTGTTATGCCAACTGCCATGGACGGTTCGTGGCAGTTGGGTGTTTACGTACACAATCACAAAATCGATCGGGCAGGCGAGGTAATTTTCGATGTCACGGTCGATAATCCTGCAGCTTCGGTCATGAAGGTGTTTTCAACCATCACGGCTGATAACAGCAAGTTGGTTTTGTCGTTGCTCGAACCATCTGCTCCCAAAGTGGGGATGAACGACATTGAATTTACAATTCACCGCAAGGCCAGCATGATGGATTGGCCGGCCGATGATTCCTATAGCATCGAAATTACTCCTGAAATGCCAAGTATGGGGCATGGTTCTCCGGGAAATATTAATCCGGTGAGCTCCGGAAATGGCCATTACAAAGGTAAAGTGAACTTTACCATGACCGGTGAATGGAAGGTGAGTGTACTCCTTAAAAAAGATGGAGTGCCTGTTTCACAGGATCTCTATTTCATGATTACATTTTAATACCAGAGGAGACTGTTTCAACATGCTGATTTTCGGTTGCTGAGATAGTCTCCTTTCTATTTACCGCTATGAAAAACCTTTTTAAACTGCTCGGTCTGGTATTTCTGCCTTTGCTTTCGCTGGCACAGAATCCAAACGAAATTGATTTGCTGAACGATACCATTTCGATTTCAGAAGTTACTGTTTCGGCCAGCCTGCCATTGGGAAATAAAGACATTCTGGATTATTACCGGACAAATCATTTTGCCACGATCGACAACATCAATGCCAGGATGGAAGGCATGTCGCTGATCAAACGCGGCGCTTATGCCATGGAACCCATGTTGCACGGTTTTTCGGGAGGTCAGCTGAATGTGACCATCGACGGGATGAAAATGTTCGGGGCCTGTACCGATAAAATGGACCCGGTCACTTCGTACATCGAGCCAACAAATCTGAAAACCATTTCTGTCAATCACGGAACTTCAGGAAGTATGAACGGCTGCAACATTGGAGGTTCGGTGGATATGACTTTACAGGAACCAGCTGAAAATGCGCTTTCACCAACTTTTGGTTCCCTGGGTTTTGGTTACGAATCGGTTTCACGTGGCCGGAATGTTTTGTTTTCTTCCGGATTTGGAGTCAGGAAATGGGCTTTTGGAATCGATGGAGTATACCGGAAAAATGAAAATTACCGGGATGGCAACAATCAGGTTATACCTTTCTCACAATTCGAAAAGGCCAATCTTCATTCGGTCCTGAAATACAATATCGATGAAACAAGTCATCTGAAAGCTGATTTTTTGTACGACATTGCCCGGAATGTCGGTTATCCGGCTTTGCCCATGGACGTGTCGAAAGCCAGGGCAGGCCTGGCTGCGCTGGAATATACAAGCAGCGGGAAAACAGAATTCAAGGCGAAAATCTATGTGAATTCGGTTCTGCACATCATGGACGACTCGAAGCGTGACAGTACATTTTTCCTGAAAAATAAACAGACCGGACAAAATGATACGGTGTATATGCGCATGGACATGCCCGGCCGAAGTACAACTTTTGGGACTTACATTCAGGCTGAACGGTTCTGGAGCCGAAAAAATAAAATTACCCTGAAACTGGATAATTACACCAATCAGTCGCTTGCAGAAATGACCATGTACATGAACCGGCCGGCAACCGGACCGGAACCGCCCATGTACATGCAAACCTGGCCTGAAATGATGCGGAATGTCAGCGGTTTTTATATCCAAAATACCACCTTCATTTCTCCTGAATTTCAGTTTTCGGTAGATGGGCGTGTGGATTACGATCTGGATGTTTTGAAGTCGGAATACGGGCAGCAGCAATTTTCGGTGTTCGGATATGCGCTTGCCAAAAAACACGACCGACTGATTAAAAGCCTGAATCTTTCATCGAAATATAGATTTAACGATCAGTTTTCGCTTGCAGTTTCGGGTGGCTACTCCGAGCGGTTGCCTACCATTGGCGAACGCCTGGGGTTTTATTTGTACAATGCCTACGATGGCTTCGATTACATCGGAAATCCGTACCTCAAAACCGAGAAGTCTGATTTTGTCCGCCTGAATGTACAATTTGCCCGGCCCGGATTAAAACTGAATTTAAGCCAATCCTACAGTTACATCAGCGATTACATTCTGGGAATTACTGATCCTTCGATTCCTCCCATGAACTTTTATACCAAAGGAACCCGGATTTACTCGAATATTCCGTCGGCAAAACTATTCAGTACCGATCTCGATTTGCTTTATTCTCCTGCCCGGAACCTTTCGGTTTTTATGCTGAGTAAATTCACCCTTGGACGGTTAAATTCAGGTGATCCGATTCCACTGATTCCTCCGTTTAAAAATATCATTTCGGTAAAATACCAGGTCGAAAAATTTATCCTTCAACTTGAAAATGAAACCTCGCTGGCGCAAAACCGCGTCAATGCAGCGTACGGTGAATCCGCAACTCCAGGGTATTCCGTATTTCATGCGAAAGGAAGTTATGCGTTCAAAATTCAGAATAGAAAAGTGGATTTTGGCTGGGGAATGACGAACATTCTGAACAAAGCATATTACGAACATTTGGATTTTGGACGAATAAACCGCCCGGGAAGAAGTCTGGAACTTTTCCTGAACTATATATTCTAATCCGGAAGCGGATTATTTATTTTTCAGGACATGCAGTTTGCAGTCGTCGAGTTTGTTATAGGCAATGGTTTTACCAACGATGTTTGGAGCGGCAACACCTTTTCCGAAGAACTGATTTCCGGTGTACACAAAGGCTTCGTCCCAAAGTTTTAATTCCAGGAAACTGTTCAGTAATTCGCTTCCGCCTTCCACGATCACCGAAAGTACATCGCGTTGGTAAAGTTCGTCGAGTAGTTGAGGCAAAATGTTTCGCGAAAAATCGAGCCGGATGTATTTCAGATTTTCAGTGTCCGGGTTTTCCAGTTCAGTAAAAACCCAGGTTGGGGCTTTCCCGTCGAATATATGCAGGCCTGGATTGAGTCTGCCGGTCCGGTCGATCACCATCCGGATGGGTTGATTGCCGGTCCACTCGCGCACGGTGAGTGAAGGATTGTCGAATTCGGCGGTGTTGGTTCCAATCAGGATAGCCGATTCTTCGGAGCGTTGCTTGTGCACCAGCCTTTTGGCAAAAGCATTGGTAATCCAGGTTGGGTGCTTTGTTTCAGTTCGGTCAGTGTCAATAAATCCATCGAGGGTTTGTGCCCATTTCAGGATAATGAATGGTCGTTTTTTCTCGTGAAAAGTGAAAAAGCGGCGGTTTAACCGGCGGCTTTCTTTTTCCAGAATTCCCACTTCCACTTCAATTCCGGCTTTCTGCATCCGTTCGATTCCTTTTCCGGCAACTTCGGCAAACGGATCGATAGTGCCGATAACCACTTTCGGTATTTTATTTTCGATGATCAGATCGGAGCATGGCGGTGTTTTCCCGAAATGAGCACAAGGTTCGAGCGAAACATACAAGGTTGAACCGGTCAGTAATTCAGGATTTTTTACCGAGCGAATGGCATTCACTTCGGCGTGTGGCCCGCCGTATTTCATGTGGTAACCTTCGCCGATGATCTTCCCTTCGTGCACAATAACACAACCCACCATCGGATTTGGAGCGACATCGCCCATTCCGAGCAAGGCCAGTTCGAGGCAACGCTGCATAAAAATTTCAGGAGTACTCATCGTCGAAAAAATTAACTTTGGCAAAAATAACAATAAATGAGAGCAGCCATTGCATCTATCCGGAAAGAATTGGCAGATACCTATGCCAAAACAGAAATTGACAGCCTGATTTTCCTAATCTTCGAAAAGTTGAAAGGATATTCGAGGACGCAGTTTCTGATGGCTGCCGATGAAGTGCTGGATGAAAATGAAAGACTTGAACTTCAGCAAATCATGAACAGGCTGAAGAATCAGGAACCCATACAGTATATTTTGGGAGTAACCGAGTTCTACGGATTGCCTTTTTATGCGGTTCACGGAGTTTTGATTCCCAGGCCCGAAACCGAAGAACTGGTTCAATGGATTATTCAGGAAAATAAATTGCCAAATCCAACAATTCTGGATATTGGCACCGGTACCGGTTGTATTCCTGTTTCGCTCCGGAAGAATATTGCGGATTCAAGGATTATGGCCTGCGACATTTCACCAGTCTGCATCGAAACGGCCCGCCGAAATGCTGAGTTAAATGGCTGCGATATTTCAATCATCGAATACGATATTCTGAACGATTTGCCTGAAACCAATTTCCCGGAATTGGATATCATGGTCAGCAATCCACCCTATGTGCGCGAATCGGAAAGGCAGCAGATGGAGGAGAATGTACTCAGTTATGAGCCAGAGCTGGCCTTATTTGTTCCTGATGACGATCCGTTGCTTTTTTACCGCCGGATCGCGAATTTTGCTCGGCGTCATCTGAAGAACGGCGGATCTTTGTATTTCGAGATCAATGAGGCTTTTGGTGCCGAATGTGTCGAAATGCTGCGGGAGAACGGATTTACCGAGATTAGCCTGAGGAAAGATATTCATGGAAAAGACCGGATGGTCCGGTCGGTATACTTCCGGAGTGAGCAGGAAGCCAGAAATGCGATTCAATAAATTTATATATTTGTGTTAGTCGCATACGAATGAGTGAAGCTGGAACTTAAACCAAAATCCTTTTGAAACGATTTTTTTCATATACGTTTTTCCTTTTTAATCTGATAGCTGCCATCGCTCTTGTATTTGCGACAGTTTCAGTTTACCTGAGTCCTGAAGAAGTCTGGTTCTTTGCTTTGTTCGGAATGTCATATCCTTATTTACTCCTGATCAATGTTGTTTTTGTGGTCATTTGGGTAATTTTCAAACCTAAATATACCATTCTGTCGCTTCTGGTGATCATGACCGGATTTAACCACATTGGCAATTATCTGCAATTTACCGGAAGGAAAACTGACGAAAAAGGAATCCGCATCATCAGTTACAATGTGAAATACTTCATGGGAAACAGCAACTTCCCCAACAAGGAAAATGCCGATCACATTCTCAATTATTTAAGACAGAACAATGCTGATATCATTTGTCTTCAGGAAGTCAGGCTGAATAAACGGCAGATTTTCGACATCGAAAGTTCCATGCTTCCGCAGATTAACCACCGGCAACTGGCACATACCAGTTATGCCGGCGGCCCGCTAACCATGACCCGTTTCCCGATCCTGTACATGGGCGAAATCCGGTTTAAAAACTCCGGAAACATGATCATCTTTACCGATATTCTGATCGATTCCGACACGGTAAGAGTTTACAACTGTCACCTGCAATCGTACCGGCTGCAACCTAAAGAAATAAATTCGATCGATTCGATGAAACTGGATAATCAGCCACAAACCAAGGCTAAAATTCTGGGCCTGAGTCTGAAATTTAAAGATGCCATTATCAAACGGGCGGAGCAGGCGGCCACGCTTCGTGAACACCTGGATAAATCACCGTATCCGGTAATTGTTTGCGGCGATTTCAACGATACGCCGGTTTCGTTTACTTATCATACCGTGCGCGGCGATCTGAAAGATTCGTTCCGTGAATCGGGAACCGGGACTGCGAATACCTACAATGGAAAACTGCCTTCTTTCCGGATTGATTATATTTTACACAGCGACAAGTTTAGCAGCTTCAATTTTCAGGTTGCCAACCTGAACCATTCCGACCATTATCCGGTCTCCTGCGATTTATTTCCGGCGAAAAAATAAATCTTACTTTAGCTTTTTGATTATCTTTTTACCGGCTCTCATTCAGCTTCAGCGTGGAAAGGTGAAACAAATACCGGTCCGACATTTTCCCCGGGTGGCCGGAGTTTCAAAATACAACCTGAGAAACCGGCTGGTGGCTCCGTTTATCGATTGCTTCGCTTTTCGGTGGATGAAAAAACGGTACATCAATTACCAGGTTTCTGAAAACAACATTGAGTTATGATAATTTTCGCCATCGGTTTTTTATCGCAGATACTTTTCTTTGCGCGAACACTCATTCAGTGGGTGTTGTCAGAACTCGCCCGGAAGGTGCTTTCTCCCACAATTTATTGGGTTTTAAGTATTGTGGCATCTTATCTTTTCTTTATTTACGGATGGTTCCGGAACGACTTTTCAATCTTGTTTGGCCAGTTAATTTCGTACTACATTTATATCTTGAATTTAAACGAGAATGGAGTCTGGAATAAAATCAGCCGATTTATCAAGGCCATATTCATTCTCACACCCATCCTGGCAGTTGGGTTTGTACTGAAAGACAGCAGTTCTTTCATCGGCAATTTCCTTAAGAATAAATATATTCCGTTACAGCTGGTAATTTTTGGAACTTTGGGGCAGTTAATATTCACCTTCCGGTTTGTTTACCAGTTGATTTATTCCATGCGGCGAAAAGAATCGATTCTTCCTCTGGGATTCTGGATCATCAGTCTGATTGGCTCCGGAATAATTGTCAGTTACGGCATCTTCCGGGTTGATCCGATACTCATTTTAGGCCAGTCGGTCGGATTCATTGCCTATACCCGAAACATCATTCTTTACCGCAGAGAATTAAAAAACGAACCCCATGTCGCGATATTTCAGGATAAATAACCTGTTCAGATTTGTCTTTTATCTGGTTGCCGTTTTGCCAATTTTTATTTTCCGGGATTTTACTCCTGACAATGAATTGCGGTACCTCAGCATTGCCGACGAAGCTTTACGCAACGGATCGCTGTTTACCTTTACCAATCACGGTTTGATTTATGCCGATAAACCTCCGCTGTATTTGTGGATTGTGATGATCGGGAAGATCATTTTCGGAACGCACAACATGCTCTTTCTGGGCCTGTTTTCGATAATTCCTGCACTGGTAATCGTTTTTGTCATGGATCGCTGGGTCATGAACGTTCTTTCAGAAAAAGACCGGATTGTTGCACAACTCATGCTGCTGACCAGTGGATTTTTTATCGGGACAGCCATTGTTTTACGTATGGATATGCTGATGGCAATGTTCATCGTTTTGGCACTATATACATTTTTCAGGATGTATTCCGGAGAAGGAAAACCTCGCGATTCGATGTTTTTTCCGGTTTTTGTGTTTATGGCTCTTTTTTCAAAAGGCCCGGTCGGAATTATTGTCCCGCTGGTTTCGACAGTGGTTTTTTTGTTCCTGAAGAAAGACTTAAAAACCATCGGCCACTATTGGGGATGGAAATCGCTGATTTTACTCATCTCGCTTTCCGGTTTTTGGTTTGCAGGTGTTTATGCTGAAGGCGGAAAAGAATACCTGAATAACCTTCTTTTTAATCAAACCGTGAACCGGGCGGTAAATTCGTTTCATCACCAGGAACCGTTTTACTTTTACCTGATGACTTTCTGGTATTCGCTGGCGCCCTGGTCGCTGCTTGTGTTTGGTATACTATTCACCGGCCTGAAAAATCGACTGGTTTCAACCGATCTGGAACGATTCTTCCTGGTGATTGCCGGTTCTACATTCGTGATCCTGTCGCTGTTCAGTTCGAAACTGGCCGTGTACATGCTTCCAACTTTTCCGTTCCTGATTTACCTGCCGGTTTTGTTGTTTCGGAAACTCAATACGCCTCGCTGGATGTATATTCTGGTTTTAATTCCGGCTGGTATACTTTGTCTGGTTCTTCCTGGGATTCTGGTTGCGCCGCATTTCTTGAGCATTCCCGGTTTCAGCATGACTAATTTGCTGATGCTGGCAGCAATTATTCTGTCTTCTTCCGGAGTTACAGCAATTTGGCTACTGGCAAAACACCAATTAAAGAATGGAATCATTGCCATGAGTTCAGGAATGCTGATCGCCGTTTTCGTTTTTTCATTTGGCCTGCCAAAATACAATGGCATGATTGGCCTCCGGGAACTGACTTTTCAAGCAAAAAAACCGCAACTGAATTGGGCGGTGTGAACTACTATTATTGCGAAATGACCAAAGGTGACAATCTGGATGTTTACCTGGGGAAAAAGTTAAAGAAGCTCGAAATTAAAGATTTATACGAGCCGGGAATGATAAAAACTCCGGCGATCTTATTTACCTGGCAAAAAGCCATCGACCGGAATGATTCAATACAGGTGTTTATAAGGGGGAAAAATAAGTGCCAAACCGGCAGCTACTATTTCATTGAAATTGAAAATTAAAAAATTAAAAATTTAGAAAAATGAAAATTTTAATCACAGGTGCTGCCGGTTTTATTGGTTTTCATGCAGTAAAACATTTTGCAGAAAAAGGCAATCAGGTTGTCGGGATCGACAACCTGAACAATTATTACGACGTTAAACTAAAATATGCCCGTTTGCACGAAGCCGGAATTGAGAAGGGATTTATCCGAAACCATCAGCCGCTGCAAAGTTCGGTGTATTCTTCCTACCGTTTTTTCAAGGCTGATATTCAGGACAAGGGATTTATCGACGAATTGTTTGCGAGAGAAAAATTTGATGTTGTTTGTCATTTGGCTGCTCAGGCCGGGGTTCGGAATTCCATCCAAAATCCGTATGAATATGTCAATACCAATATTTTAGGATTCCTGAATATTCTGGAAGCCTGCCGCCATTTCCCGGTAAAACATTTGGTTTATGCCAGTTCGAGCAGCATTTACGGGTTGAATAATCATATTCCGTACCGGAAAACCGATCAGGTTGACGAGCCGGTAAGTTTGTATGCAGCCAGCAAAAAATCAAATGAACTGATGGCACATACCTACAGCAAATTGTACCGGATTCCAACTACCGGTGTGCGGTTTTTTACCGTTTATGGTCCCTGGGGACGACCCGATATGGCGCCATTTCTTTTTATGGATGCCATCGTAAATCAAAAACCAATCAGGGTATTTAACCACGGAAATCTGTCGCGCGATTTTACTTACATCGATGATATTATCCAGGGATTATCATCAATTGCAGATCATGCACCTGAAACTGAAATTCCCTATAAAATCTACAACATTGGCCGTGGAAAACCGGTTCGGCTGATGGATTTTATTTCGGTAATCGAAGAAGTTACAGGCAAAACAGCCATAACGAAGATGGTGGGCATGCAAAAAGGTGATGTATTTCAGACTTTTGCCGACACCAGCGCGCTTGTCAAAGATGTTCATTATAAACCCACGGTTTCGATCCACGAAGGTATTTGGAAATTGTACCAGTGGTATGTTCATTTTGTGATTCGTCCTGAAATGAAAAACCAGTTTGCCCGGGTGTGATTCAATTTATTTAAGTTTTAAATGCAGTTGACATGCACATCATTGAATATAAATTTTTGCAGATTTTCAGGTACATGGGATTGTCTGACCAGGAAATCAGAAATGAAGCCTCCTTCAGGAAAGATTTTGATTTTGAGGAGTTTCAGTTTAATTGCCTGGTGTTTTACATTGCTTCCTATTTCAAAATAAATGTCGTGGAAAGTGATTATTCTGAACTGGAAACCATTGGAAGCACGATGAATTTTGTGAAGAAAAAACTTCAGTCCAGCTAAATAACTACGGTCTAAAACAATCTTTTTCGCTTCAGCAAATACGTGTATAACACGTGTTTAAAGTCCTCGTTAATGTCGGCTTCGGCCAGATCGATGTGATACTGCCCGCAACGCACGCGCATCTCTTCAAAATAATCGGCAATGGCTTTCTGATAATTTGTTTTCAGGTCGTGGGTGGTGAATTTAATGTGTTCGCCCGATTCCAGGTCAACAAACCGGTGCGGCTGGTTCCTGAAGTCGAAATCGCGCTCCTGTTTGTGATCGGTCACATGATAAAGCAGGACTTCGTGTTTGTTGTATCTCAGATGTTGAAGCGCCTCGAATAATTCATCGGTTTTTTCATGATCGAGCAAATCACTGAATAAAATAACCAGCGAACGTTTGTGAATATTTTCGGCGATCATGTGCAGCGAATCGACCGTATTCGTTTTTTTATGCAACTGCGCCTGTTCCTGATTCAGCAGGTTGGCGAGCTGATTGTACAGCAGATCAATGTGGACCGATGATAACCGCGCTTCCGAATGAAATTCGATGTCGTCTGAAAACAGGGAAAGGCCAACTGCATCGCGCTGTTTCCGGAGTAAATAAATAATTGCTGCTGCCGAATAAACCGAAAAGGCCAGTTTGTTTGCTCTGGACGGTTTTCCTTTTTCGAACGGGAAAAGCATCGATGAAGAAGTATCAATCACCAGTTGACAGCGCAAATTGGTTTCTTCTTCGTATTGTTTTACATACAAGCGATCGGTTCGGGCAAAGAGTTTCCAGTCGATGTGTTTGGTCGATTCGCCGGTATTGTACAGACGGTGTTCGGCAAATTCAACCGAAAACCCATGAAACGGGCTGCGGTGCAATCCGGTAATGAATCCTTCAACCACCTCTTTGGAAATAAATTCGAGGTTGTCGAATTGCTGAAACTGCAGGATATCGAGTAAATTATTCAAGAATCAAAAATTTGTCAGTGCGGATCAAAAATAGTCATTCGTGGTCATTCAATTGTCATTAGGTGCAGAGATTTTCAACCTCCAGGAAAGGGATTCCATCTTTTTTTAGAGATGGAATCCATACTTCAAATCGTGTATCACGACACCCACAAATAAAAAAGGCATAAGAAACCCGGTTTCTTATGCCTTTTCATCGAGAAAATTTTTCTTAAAGAATACTGTCAACTTTTGCAGCCAGAGTTGATTTAGGAGCAGCGCCAACGTGTTTTTCAACTACTGCACCATCTTTAAAGAACAGAATTGTTGGGATATTGCGGATTCCAAATTTGGAGGCAATACCCGGATTACTGTCTACATCAACTTTACCAACAACCAGTCTTCCGGCATAATCTTCCGAAAGTTCCTGAACAATTGGTCCAACCATGCGGCAAGGTCCGCACCATTCAGCCCAAAAATCAACCAATACCGGTTTATCTGCCTGAAGAACCAATTCTTCAAAATTTGCATCATTTATTTCTAAAGCCATCGTCGTATATTTTTATGTGTGAATACTGTTATCGGGTAGATATCGGAAGCAAAATTAGCCTAATTAATTTTAAATGCAAGATCATCCTGATTTTCAAAAAACGCAAGT
This sequence comes from Prolixibacteraceae bacterium, assembly GCA_049277435.1. Taxonomy (GTDB): domain Bacteria; phylum Bacteroidota; class Bacteroidia; order Bacteroidales; family Prolixibacteraceae; genus Aquipluma. The sequence continues at coordinate 7,141 of JBASYJ010000234.1, read as the reverse complement.
AATTCATCTGTAATCTCAATACGTATGTTTCTTGAAAACAGATTAACCATCATTTTTGTTTCCGGATCCCAGATGTCAAATTTCAATAAAGTTTTTCCCTTGCAATGAAGGGTTAGGTTCTCGAGCTCGGTAACCACTTCATTGGTAAGGGCATGCAGAGGCATTTTAACCGTAATGCTCTTGAAATATTTTTCCCTGAGTTCGTCCATCAGTTCAATCCGGTTAACTTTAAATTCGAGTTGCTCGCCGCCAAACCGGTTTTGAACCACTCCCCTGACCATCAGGTAAAGACCAGGTTTGCAGAATTTGCCATATTCCACATAGTCTTTGGCAAAAAAGAACATTTTGTACGAATCGGTGTAGTCGGTGAGTACAATGTTGCTGTATGGTTTTCCGGTTTTTCCGAAACTTTCACGGGCTTCGGTAACCATTCCGGCGAAAGTTAGTTCACGGCCTTTCAGTCCGTCAATGTTATTGTTCAGATCTTTCAGTGAAACTTCCTTCGAAGCAAGCGTTTCAATTTCAATTTTGTATTTATCAAGCGGGTGTGAGGTTAGGTAAACCCCGACTAAAGCTCTTTCTTTTTCCAGAAGGACCAGATCGGCCCATTCAGGAACATGCTGTGGCTCAGGTAACTGAACGGCTTGAGTGGTCATGATTTCGCCAAAAAGCGAAGGTTGCATGTTGTTGCTTTCGTACTGCATTTTATTGCCGTACCGGATCAGTTTTTCAATGAAAGTCTGATCGTTTTCATCAGGAGCAAAAAACTGGCTGCGGGTGTGGGTTTTAAACGAATCGAATGCTCCGGCCATAGCCAAAGCTTCCAGGTTCTTTTTATTGACCGATTGCAAATTAACACGCTCGACAAAATCGTAAATACTTTTAAATTCCCCGCCTTTCCGGGCTTTGATTATATCCTGAACGGCACCTTCGCCAACACCTTTGATGGCTGCCATTCCGAAACGAACGTTTCCGGCTTTGTTAACGGTAAACTTGGCGTAACTTTCACTAACATCAGGCCCCAGAACATTCATGTTCATGCGTTTGCATTCTTCCATGAGTTTGGTGATTTCCGTGATGTTGCTCAGGTTCCGGCTCATGTTGGCCGCCATAAATTCGGCGGGGAAATGCGCTTTCAGGTAGCCGGTCTGATAGGCCACCGCGGCATAACAAACCGAATGTGATTTGTTGAAGGCGTAACTGGCAAAAGCTTCCCAGTCTTTCCAGATTTTATCGATCAGTTTAACAGGTTCTTTATTCTCAGCTGCGCAACCTTCCATGAATTTCGGATTGGCCAGACAGCCTTCCTTGAACTGAACTTTCAGTTTATCCATCATGTAGATCAGCTTTTTTCCCATGGCCTTACGCAGCGAATCGGAATCACCACGGGTAAAACCAGCCAGAGCCCTCGACTGGAGCATTACCTGTTCCTGATAAACGGTAATCCCATAGGTATCGTTCAGGTAGGGTTCCATCAGTGGTGAATCGTATTCAATTTTTTCCTGACCGTGTTTTCGCTTGATGAACGAAGGAATGTACTCCATGGGCCCCGGGCGATACAGCGCATTCATAGCCACCAGATCTTCGAAACGGCTGGGTTTCAGGTTTCGGAGATGTTTTTTCATTCCGGGCGACTCAAACTGGAAGATCCCGGTCGTGTCGCCGTTACTGAAAAGTTCAAGGGTCAGCGGGTCGTTCTCCGGAAGTGCATCCATATCGATGGTTATTCCTCTGGAAAGCTTGACATTTTCGATGGTTTCCTTAATGATCGACAGGGTTTTCAGTCCAAGGAAGTCCATCTTGAGCAAACCGATGTCTTCAACAAATTTTCCGTCGAATTGGGTAGTCAGCAATTTGTCACCATCCTTTGTTGGCATCACCGGTATGTGGTCGGTGAGCGGGTCGCGGCTGATCAGGATTCCGCAGGCATGAACTCCGGTTTGGCGAACCGAACCTTCAAGTGTTTCAGCAAATTTTAATGTTGCCCGGATCAGTTCGTTGGGCGACTGCAATTCCTGCTTAAGCTCCGGGCTGTCTTTGTAGGCCGTTGTAAAATTCATTTTCGGGGCTTCGGGAACCAGTTTCGACAAACGGTCGGACTCGAAAAGCGGAAGTTTCAGTACCCGCGCAACATCTTTAATGGCCGATTTAGTCGCCATAGTTCCAAAGGTACAAATGTGGGCAACCTTGTCGTCACCATATTTATCGGTCACGTAATCGAGTACTTTCTGGCGTCCGTCATCGTCGAAGTCGATGTCGACATCGGGCATCGATATACGGTCGGGATTCAGGAACCGCTCAAACAGCAGATCGTATTTCATTGGATCAATGTTGGTAATCCCAACACAATAGGAAACCACTGATCCGGCAGCGGAACCACGGCCCGGTCCGACCAAAACCCCCATTCGGCGGGCTTCGTTAATAAAGTCCTGGGTGATCAGAAAGTATCCTGGGAAACCCATTGTTTTGATGGTGTTCAGCTCAAAATCAATCCGTTCTTTTACTTCATCGGAAAATGGTTCTCCATAACGCGGTTTTGCTCCTTCCCAACTCAGATATGCCAGGTAATCGGCTTCCAGTTTCACGCGGACAACCTTGTCGAATCCGCCCAGACGTTTAAAATTATCTTCGCCAAATTCTTCCAGCAACATTTTTTCGGAATACCGGGCACGGTAATCTTCTTCTTTCCCGAAATCTTCAGGAATAGGGAAAACCGGCATGATGGGCGATGAATTCAGATTGTATGCTTCAATCTTGTCGGCTATTTCCTGGGTGGTTTCCAGGGCTTCAGGAATATCGGCGAAAAGCTGGTTCATTTCGGATGTGGTTTTAAACCATTCCTGTTTGGTGTATCTCATGCGGGTCGGATCGTCGAGATCTTTCCCTGTGTTGAGGCAAATCAGCAAATCGTGTGCATCGGCATCTTCGGCATTGATAAAATGAATGTCGTTGGTACAGATCATTTTTACCCCGTGCTTTTTGGCCAGTTTCTGAATTTCGGCGTTCACAAGCACCTGGTTGTCGTAAACATTCTGGCGCATTTCCAACGATTCGGACGGATGGCGCTGAAGTTCGAGATAAAAGTCTTCGCCAAAAATGGATTTAAACCACCTGATCGTTTCATCGGCATCTTCCAGATGTCCGGCCATGATGTGCTGAGGCACTTCACCACCCAGACAGGCTGAGGAAACAATCAGTCCTTCGTGATGTTTTTCGAGCAGTTCCTTGTCGATACGCGGTTTGTAATAAAAACCCTCGGTGTAAGCTGCCGAAACCAGTTTAAGCAGATTGCGGTAACCAACCAGATTTTTGGCCAGCAAAATAAGGTGATATCCGGAGCGGTCGACTTTCGCGTCTTTTTTATCGTGCCGGGAGTTTTCGGCCACATAGGTTTCGCAGCCAATAATGGGTTTTATTCCTTCTTTTCTGCACACATCGTAGAACTCCTTGGAGCCAAACATGTTGCCATGGTCGGTCAGGGCCAGTGCAGTCATTCCATCTTTTTTGGCTTTGGCAATCAGGCCGCGAACGCTGGCCGCACCATCCAGGATGGAATACTGTGAGTGAACATGTAAGTGTGTAAAAGGAATCATAATCAGTATTTTAAAACGAACAAATAAAACCAGTGGCACCAAAAGAGCCGGAATGTAAAGTTACCAAAAACGATTCCTGAAAGAAGGATTGTTGATAAAAAATGGCAAAGAACCTGAGTGAAAATTTTATTCCAAAAAGAAGAATCAAGCTTTCAGGAATATGAAAAGAGAATTTCTTCATAGTTTTTTCATTCGTGTCCGGTAAATTAAATTCAAATGTAAAATGTAGCAATTCCAATCAGACTTTAAAAGGATTTTGCCACTTTGTGGTTACCTATTCAAGGTATAGCCTGTTCTGTAAAGATTTAGCTGCTATGCGCTACTTTTATTCAACATAATTGATATATCTTTGTAAATAAATGAATTGTACGATATCTGTTAGCAACATAGTTATGACATCTTATTTTCTAAAATTTTTACCTGACAACAATCTTTAAACCATACTCCATGAAAACATTTCTTTTTCAATTGCTTTCTTTTCTGAGTTTATCTGTATTTGCCCAGGTTCAGCCGGAAGTGATTCCACTCTGGAAGAATGGTGCCCCAGGCTTCGAAATCCGGAAAGATATTCCGGAGATGGCTCAGGATTATTGGGTGCGCAATATCAACAATCCGTCGGTCACTGTATTCAGTCCTGAAAAGGAAAAAGCCAATGGTTGTGCGGTTGTGGTTGCACCGGGCGGAGGATTTCGCGAACTGGTTTTTAATGCCGAAGGAAGAGATGCAGCTGAATTTCTGAATTCAATTGGAGTCACCGTTTTTGTGTTAAAATACAGGTTGCCAAATGAGGAAAATTCTCCGTATTCTCCGGAAAATGTTCGTCAGGATGCCAGTCGGGCCATTCGTCTGGTTCGAAGCAGGGCTGCTGAATTCAATATCGATCCGAACCGGATTGGTATGCTTGGTTTTTCGGCTGGCGGAGCGGTGATCATGATGGTTGCTTTTGACAAAGGAACCGGAGATCCCAATGCTCCGGATCAGATCGACCGGGCTAATGGCCGGCCTGATTTTCAGATGATGGTTTATCCCGGTGGAAAAGCTCCTGAAAAAATTGAATCGGATGCTCCGCCTGCTTTTCTGATTTGTGCCAACGACGATGAATACGGTTGCGATGAGGTGACCCTCGATTTGCTTCATAAATTCAGGGATGCCAATGTTCCGGTGGAGGCAATCTTTCTGTCGAAAGGGAAACACGCGTTTAATATGGGCAAACGTTCGGGATTAAAAACAGTAAATACCTGGCCGCAACGCATGGCCGATTGGATGAACGACAGTGGTTTCCTAAAGTCTGATCAGAATTTTAAAAATTAAATTTCAGTTATTGGAAAAACCCTGTAATTAGCATATTCTTCAAATATCCCCATTTTTAGGGATTTCAAAGAATTTTGGTTGCATATACTTTTGACCGTACAAAATTTTACAAAAAGTATATGAAACGAATTCTATTTTCTACAGTACTGGTGCTTGGAACTCTGTTTTCTCAGGCCCAAAATTCAGATCAGATAAACTCCGCTTACGAAAATGTTGCTGATAAACTTTTATCCTCCGGAAATAAATTAACGATAGGTGGCTACGGCGAAGTACATTACAATCAGCCTTTAATTTCTGATAAACGGCAGAACGGAACCCTCGATGTTCACCGTATGGTGATGCTTTTCGGGTACCAGTTCAGCGAACGTACCCAGTTTGTAACCGAACTTGAATTCGAACATGTTTCGGAAGTGTATGTCGAGCAGGCTTTTTTGCAGCATAAAATTAACCGGTCCATCAATTTCAGAGGTGGTTTGCTTTTAATCCCGATGGGAATTGTAAACGAATACCACGAACCTACCACCTTTAACGGTGTTGAGCGTCCGCTGATTGACAGCAAGATCGCACCATCGACCTGGCGCGAGGTTGGTTTTGGGTTGACCGGAACCATTCAGCCTGCAAACCTGAAATATCAGGCGTATGTTGTGAATGGTTTTAACGGATACGACGGAACTGCCAAACTGAATGGCAAGGGTGGATTGCGCAGCGGACGCCAGAAAGGGGCCGAATCGTACATCAGTTCTCCAAATTATACAGGGAAAGTTGAATACTACGGAATCAGAGGTTTGAACCTTGGTTTGTCGGGTTATTTTGGCGATACACAAAGCAAACTGTACAACGGCATTGCAAAAAATGACGACGCTGCATTGGCAAAAGCAGACTCGTCGGTTGTTGGTATTTCGATGATTGGACTTGACGCACGCTACACCATGAAAGGACTGCAGCTGCGCGGCCAACTTTATTCTGTGTCATTATCTAATGCCGGCCAGTACAATGCATTCACGGGAAAAAACAGTACCACGCCGAACGATCTGGGAAGTAAAATGACCGGTTTTTATGTTGAAGCTGCCTACAATGTTTTTCGTTCGCTCGAGAAAGTGAAATCAGAGCTTGTTCCTTTCGTTCGGTTTGAAGGATACAATACGCACGCCTCGGTTCCTTTGAATATCAGCATCAACAAAGCCTATAAAAATTCGGCAATCACCACAGGTTTAACACTAAAACTGGCACAGGGTGCCGTGTTGAAAACGGATATGCAATTCGTAAAATCTGATTCAGAAAGCAGCTACTCCAAAGTATTCAGCGCTGGTCTGGGTGTCATGTTTTAATCTGAAAAAACTGCCATGTTCAAACTTTTTTTCATAGTATTCAGCCTTTGGGTTTCAACAGATTCGTTGCCTCCCAAAGGTGTGGATTTTGAGGACAAATCGCTCCTGAAAGAGCTTCAGCGGGCGAGTGGAATGGAAAGCAACGAATGGAAAGACCTGAGCGTACCGGAATCAAAACTTGATCCAAATTCCATTCAGGGAAAATTTCTGGTATTAACCACAGCATCCCAGGGCCGGAAACAATATGCCTATGTTGGCCGGGTAAACAGCTGCCGGCAGGGAGGTTGTTCAAATCCGGTTGCCACCTTGAGTATTGAAACTCCTGAATATTTCGATTACCTGATTGTTTTTGATTCGAAACCCTCGGTGCAGTTGGTAAAAGTATTTAATTACCAGGCTACCCACGGACAGGAAATATCAGTCAAAGGCTGGTTGAAACAATTTCAGGGATACGATGGAAGTCAGTCGCTCAGCGTGGGAAAAGACATTGATGCCATCTCGGGTGCAACCGTTTCGGTTATTGGCATAAGCAATGATATTCAGGAAAAAACACGTTTGCTGAAGAAAATCTGCCAGCCCGGGAAGAACTAAGTGATCGGTGAATTTCATGTGCTGAAAACGGTACAACGACCTGCATATTTTTGGTTTGAAGCCTGGTTTTTTAGTCTGAAATATTGAAAATGACGACAATCAACTGTTAATCCTGCCTGAATATTTGTAGATTTGCGATTATGGAAATCGATTGCACAATTCGGTTTTTAGTCCTCGAAAAACGTTTATCTAACATTGTAAACCGACTAAAATTCAAAGTCGGTAAAATCTAGAGTTAACGTATTGATATTCAATATTCATATTTTTCATTTTAAAATTAAGCCCCCCGTTTAACCCGAAAGAGGGAACAAGGTATTG
>JBASYJ010000233.1:0-7938 GCA_049277435.1 Prolixibacteraceae bacterium | reverse complement strand
CAGTTTATTAATGGGTATCATTTCGAAAAATGTAATAACCCGGCAGCGTGAAATTGGTTCAGAAAAGTGCAGCTAATTTCAGGATTTAAACTGAATTAATGCTTCAGCCACAATTAAATCGGTCGGACTGGTGATCTTTATGTTTTCACGGTTTCCTTCTATCAGATGAATTGAAAATCCGGCTTTTTCAAGCACCGAAGCATCGTCGGTAAATGCCGGATCGTAATCCTGTCCGAAAGCTTCCATAATGATTTCACTCCGGAAGGTTTGCGGCGTCTGGACACTGAAATACAAACTCCGGTCGACCGAAACGTTTACATTTCCTTCCAGTTTGCGGAGCGATTCGGTTACCGGTAAAACCGGAATGGCATTGCCGCTTTCCTGAGCCATTTCCAGGCACCTGATCAGCGTTTGTTCCGAAACCAGCGGACGAACTCCGTCGTGGATAAAAACAATTCCTTCGGCATCAATCTGGCTCAATCCGTTTTTTACAGAATGAAAACGGGTTTCTCCGCCATTGCTGATGCGGTGAGGAACCGTAAAATCGTGTTTCAGGCACAAAGCTGCCCAGAATTGCTGTTGAGCCTCCGGAAGAACCAGAATGATTTTACTTTCGGGATCGAAATTGTAAAATACCTGAAGGGTATGCATCAAAACCGGCTTTCCGCACAATTCCAGAAATTGTTTAGGAATCTCTGTTCCCATCCTGCTTCCGGAACCTCCGGCTACTATAACGACAAACTTTTTCATAGCGATAAACGTTGATAACAAAAGTACAATTTCGAGGCAATTTCAGCTGTATTTTGCTGGCGATTTAAGAAAATGGAAAAGATCCGCAGTTCAAATTCAGGAAAAATGTACCTTTTGGGCGCTCAGAATGTTTAAAATTTAATCAATATGGAACAGGTACTGAAATTTTTAACTGAACTAAGAAAAAATAACAACAAGGAATGGTTTGACGAAAATCGGGATTGGTATCAGGAAAGCCGCAAAAAGGTTTTGTTCCTGACTGAACTGATCAACCAGGAAATAGCCAGGTTCGATCCTGAAATTGGCATTCAGGACCCCAAAAACTGTGTATTCCGGATTTTTCGTGATGTGCGTTTCTCAAACGACAAAACACCTTACAAAACCAATATGGGAACTTTTATAGCCCCGGGTGGCCGGAAAAGCATCAGTTCGGGCTACTATCTTCATCTCGAACCAGGCGGTTCGTTTGTTGGAGGTGGTTCGTATTGTCCGCCAGCCGATGCCCTGAAAGCTATCCGGACCGAAATTTATGATCATCCGGAGGAATTTAAAAGGCTCATCACAAGCAAATCCTTTAAACAAACTTATCCGGATATGTACGACGATAAGCTGAAGACTGCACCCAAAGGCTTTCCAAAAGATTTTCCGGAGATTGATTTGCTGAAATATAAATCGTTTGCATTTACCTCGAGGTTGGATGATCAGGAAATTAAGAGTGGTGATTTAGTTGCCAAAGTGGTTGGCGCGTTTAAAGAATTATACCCCGTAAACCGGTTTCTGAATCAGGCTCTGGAAAAATGGATGTGATTTTCAATGGATAAAATGATAGTTTCATTAGTCTATTTGAACCTTTCGTGTCTAATATCGGCTGTTTCGTATATTTTCTAAAAAAGCCGGGTAACTTTATTTCTCAAAACTGGATTAACTTGTACATGGATAGAAGTATTCGTGTATCCACCAAAGATTCTATAACAGAAAAAAGCCAGGCGATCCCGTCTGGCTTTTTTGTTTTCTTTTTCAGGTGTACAAATATCGTTTGATGTTTCGTTTGGGCGTTTTCTCAAATTCTTCCTTAACCAGAATGATCGAGCTAAGCTGCGCATATTTAGGAAGTTCTTTATTGGCCAGTTTGCAGTTTTCGGTCATGATCGCATTCAGGCGGTTTTCGTCCGGCTTTTCAGCTTCAATCATTTCAGGATCGGGATAAACAAGCGCCACCAGTTTCCCTTCACGTTCGGTTACCACACATTCCAGCACAAAAGGCAGGTTGTTCAGTTTCGCCTCCATTTCTTCAGGATAAATGTTTTGTCCTGAAGGCCCAAGCAGCATGTTTTTGCACCGTCCTTTGATGTAAATGAAATTATCTGAATCGATTACACCAAGATCACCGGTATGAAGCCAGCCTTCCGAATCGATCGCTTCTGCTGTTGCCTTTTCGTTTTTAAAGTACCCCAGCATCACATTCCGGCCTTTCACCAAAATTTCGCCAACTTCGTTCAGCGGATCTTTCGAATCGATGCGCACTTCCATCCTGTCGACCAGCTGACCGGCAGACGAAGGCCTGAAATGGGTCCAGGTCCGGTATGAAATCAGGGGTCCGCACTCGGTCATTCCGTAGCCAATGGTAAACGGAAATTTTATTTTTCTGAAAAAGGCTTCCACTTCGTGGTTCAGCGGTGCCCCGCCAATGACAATCTCGTGGAAATTGCCACCGAAAGTTTCGACCAGGCTGGCACGGACTTTTTTATGCAAAAGCAGCTGTATTCCGGGTACTTTCAGGAGAAATTTTACGACTGGTTTTTCGAGTGCCGGAAGAATTCGTTTTCGGTAAATCTTTTCGATCACCAACGGGACCGATAAAATTAAATTTGGTTTTACCTCCTGAAATGCCTTGATGATGACTTGTGGTGTGGGTGGTTTGGTGAGGAAGGTGACATGACAGCCCACCGAAACCGGGAATAAAAATTCGAACAACAATCCGAAAACATGAGCCATTGGCAGAAAAGAAACAATCCGGTTTCCGGCGGTCAGCGGCATGTGATCCTGGGCATAAATGATGTTTGACAATAAACTTCGGGTAGGAATCATTACTCCTTTCGTAAAGCCTGAAGTCCCGCTGGTGTATGAAATGATACACAAATCTTCATCTTCAAAATCATCTAGTTCAAAGTTTTCAGCGCTTGAAATTCCGGCATGTCCGGCAGTGAAACAGGTCATCCATTTGGCCTTTTCTTCCGGAAAGGTGAACGACAAGGCTGAAAAATCAGTCAGACTGACGACTCCGGTAATTGCAGGAATTTTTTCAGCATCGAGTTTTTCGAAAAGCTGGTCAGCCGCAAATAAAAACACCGATTCGGAATGATTCAGGATGTGGTGAATATCTTCCGGATTAAAGTCCGGCAAAATTGGAACCGATGTGGCGCCATATCCGGCAACGGCCAGAAAAGCAATGGCCCAGTTCGACGAATTGCGCCCAAGCAGGGCAATCTTGTCACCTTTTTTCAGGCCCGATTCACGGAAATAGCAATGGATCTGCCGGATCTGCTGGGCAACTTCACCATACTTGCATACATCGCCCTGAAAATCGGAAAAAGCCGGTTGATCCCAATTTTCCCTGAATGTTTGGGCATATAAACCAATAAGTTTATCGCGGTTCATATCGATTAAATTTCAGATTTTCAGATATGTATTTTTCAGAGACATGGTTAATAGTGTCTCTTCCGGCATTTATCCTTTTGCGACAATTCGCATGATTCGGTTCACATTGTCGTCAATCTGTTCGATGGTGGTCATCCCGATGGTCATGCAATCGATGTTTTTGCTGTTGATGGCGTACCGAAGCGATTTATCCCGACGATCATCATCGGTGATGCGGCCCTCCCCATAGATTTTCATTCCAATGATGCCTTTTCCGCTATCGTGGGCTTTTTTCAGAAGAGCCATAATTTCGTCGGAACTGCCATCCATGATCAGGCCTTCAGGATTAATACGGGCCAGGATCACATCCACCCATGGATCTTCAACAGCCAGTTTCAGTGCATCGAAATTATGACACGAAACACCCAGGGATTTTAAAATTCCTTTTTGTTTAGCTTCTGAAAGGGCTTCGATGTATGGTTTTTTTTCTTCCTGCCATTTGTTGTTGGTCATACAATGAAGCAACATAATGTCGAAATAATCCGATCCGGTTTCTTTCCTGAAACGGTCGATTGTTTTTGCCGGGGAATCCTGGTTCCAGGTTTCCGGTCGGGTCCATATTTTGGAAAGAATCGTTGCTTTTTCGCGTGGTACTTCTTTCAGGATTTCCTTTACATTTTGGTGCGAGCCGTAAAGATCGGCTGCATCGTAAAAATTCAGGCCCCGTTCGTGGGCATGCCGGGCTATTTTTACCCAGTTTTCGACACCCATCCGGGTCATGTCCGACGATTGGTTGCCGCCGTGCGATCCGGTACCGAGCGCCAGTCGCGGAACAGTCAGTCCGGTGTTGCCCAATTTAACCCGATCGATTTTCAGGTTGTCAGGTCCTGAAAAGGATACGGCTGAAAATCCAGCAGTGACAGCCGCAGCACCCACAAGTCCTGCCTGAATAAAATGCCTTCTTGATATTTGTTTCATCATGGAAAGGTTTAAGTTGTTCAAAGAAATATTGGTAATGATTCTTCAATTTTTCAGGAAAAATGAAAAAAGAAAAATTTTACCGGCCGATGAAGATAAGAAAATATTTTATTGAATGAATATTTTGTATTTGTAAAGGTCTGTATTTCAAGGTTAAAATATAATATTAGAAAACTGTTGGTAACAAATTACCTTGTCATTTTGACAATAAAGGTTCAGAAATAATTATTTAACTATTTTTGGAAATTATTTACACTTACAACTTAAAGATTAGATTATGAAGAAATTAGTCCTTGCACTATTTGTTAGTTTGCTTGCCTTTGGAGCAGCGATAAGTCAGAATGTTCAGTTACATTACGACATGGGTAAAGATCGTGGTTACATGACCAGTACAGTTGAAATGTTCAGACCTGATAAAACAGGTAATACCTTCTTTTTTATCGACATGGATTATGGTGTTGGTGATGTGGAAGGCGTTTCGCTGGCCTATTTCGAAATTGCCCGTTGTTTTAAATTGGGAAAATCACCTTTTAGCTGGCATGCTGAGTACAATGGTGGATTCGGACAATTTAAAGCTTCGCCGTTTAACGGGGCGTATACCATCAATAATGCCTGGTTAACCGGTATCGATTACTCCTGGAATGCTGCTGACTTTTCAAGAGGATTTTCGGTAAAAGCCTTGTATAAAAATATTGCCAACACCATGGACGATAAACCTAACAGCTTCCAGTTGACCGGAGTTTGGTACCTGAACTTTGCCAACGGCAAAATGTCGTTTAAAGGTTTTGCCGATCTTTGGAGAGAAAAAACCGGTTTTGGAAACATGGTTTTCTTATCAGAACCACAGTTGTGGTATAACTTCAACAAAAATTTTGCTGCAGGTGGTGAAGTGGAATTAAGCAACAATTTTGCCGGACATGATGGATTTATGGTTAATCCAACGGTTGCTTTAAAATACACTTTCTAAACCGATAGACTATGAATTTTTTAACTTCGTTTTTTAAGCTGCAGGAGAATAGAACGACTGTACGCACCGAAATAATTGCAGGTATCACTACCTTCATGACCATGGCCTATATCCTGGCCGTAAATCCTGATATTCTGAGCGCCACCGGAATGGATAAAGGTGCAGTTTTCACCGCCACCGTGCTGGCTTCGCTGGTTGCCACACTGGTTATGGCCCTTTATGCCAAATTGCCGTTTGCACTGGCTCCGGGTATGGGTTTAAATGCTTTCTTCGCATTTACTGTTGTTCTGGGAATGGGACACAGCTGGCAGTTTGCCCTTACCGCTGTATTTCTTGAAGGTTTGATTTTCATCGCCTTAACGGCATTTAATATCCGCGAGATGATCGTGAATTCGATTCCGAATAACATGAAACATGCGATTTCGGTAGGTATCGGATTGTTTATCGCGTTTATCGGCCTGAAAAATGCCGGAATCATTGTGAGTAGTCCTGCTACTTTCGTAACCCTTGGTAATTTAACCGATGTAACCAATAATCCAGGCGCAATCGTTGCCCTTTTAGCTTTGGTGATTACCGGTGCTTTACTGGCATTACGTGTTAAAGGAGCCCTTTTAATCGGAATCCTGATTGGAACCGTGATCGGCTTACCTTTTGGTGTGACTCAGCTTCCGCAATCAATGGATTTGACTCCTCCGTCAATCAGTCCGATCTGGATGAAATTCGAATGGGGACAAATCCTGACCCTCGACATGCTGATGGTTGTATTTACCTTCCTGTTTGTCGATATGTTTGACACAGTTGGTACTTTGATTGGTGTTTCATCGAAAGCCGGCATGCTGGACGAAAAAGGTAATGTACCCCGCGTAAAACAGGCTTTGATGGCTGATGCTGTTGGAACCACTGTGGGCGCTATGCTTGGAACTTCAACCGTTACCACCTATGTGGAGAGTGCTGCGGGTGTTTCTGAAGGTGGACGTACAGGTTTAACTTCGCTGACTGTTGCGGCATTGTTCTTCTTAGCCTTATTTTTATCTCCAATCTTCCTGATGATTCCGGGTGCGGCAACTGCACCTGCATTAATTCTGGTTGGAGCAATGATGATGACTCCGGTTAAAAACATTGATTTTGATGATTTTACCGAATCAATTCCAGTTTTCCTGACCATCGTGATGATGCCATTAACTTACTCCATTGCTGAAGGTATTTTATTTGGTGTTCTTTCGTATGTAATCCTGAAACTGTTAACTGGCAAATTCAAGGATATCACCATCGTAACAGCGATTCTGGCGGTTTTATTCCTGCTGAAATTTATGATTTAAAAGTTGAACCAATAAAAAAAGCTCCTCGTTTCCGGGGAGCTTTTTTTGAATTTAGCTGGAAAACAGCTTATTTTTTCTTTTTCTTCAGGAAAAAGAATGCACCGGCTGCAACAACGATTACACCGCCAATAATGGCATAAGTTGTGGTATTGCTGCCTGTTTCCTCGGCTTCTTCTTCATAAAAAACTGGTTCCATGTTGTCAATCGAAATGGTATCGGTTGGTTCTTCAACAGCTACTTCAACTGAATCTTCGCCCTGGGCGAAAGTAGAAACCGGAACGCCAATAAACATCGTGCCTAACAAGGCCAATAAGAATAACTTTTTCATTGTCTCAAATTTTTATTAATGGTTATTTATTTTAGTTTTTTTATCATTTCGTCATAGTTTACGGCCTTTTCAGGTTCGGAATTCCGGTATGTGTCGGCCAGCATCTGAAGCGCCGGTATATACCTCGGATTTATTTTCAAACAATTACTCAGAATTTTACGAGCCTTTTCGACATCGGTTTCGGCATATACTTTTGCAAGTTTGGTATAGGCCTGAAAATATTTCCGGTTGGCAGCAATCGCTTTTTTGTATTGTTTGGCGGCTATTCCCGGATTTTTCTGTTTGATTGCCAGATCGCCATACAAAACCAGTGCCTTTTCAAAATCCGGATTTAATTCCAGGCTCTTCAAAATCATCTGTTCCGCCTCGCGGTCTTTTCCCTGGGCCATGAACGATTCAGCAAAACTATAACAGATCAGTTCATTTTTCGGGTCGTTTTCCAGTGCTTTTTGAAATAACAATGCAGAATTAACGTAATCGCCCTTTTTGTTTGCATTCAATCCCTCCAAATCATCCTTTGTAACGCGCTCAACGACTGCACAAACCGGAATTCCATCGGCAAATATAGTATGAATTGTATGATCCGGAGGCCAGATTTTGTTTTTTAACTGAAATGGCGGAATATAACTGTTGGCCACAACAGCATAATCCCAGTTGTATTTGCTTCGGTCCTGCCAGGGAAAATAAACGAATTTCAGGCTGGTATCCTTCCTGAAAAACCATTGGCTGGGGAAATTGCCTCCGATACGCAATTCTTCCGAATTTGGCTTGTTTTTCAGGTATTCCTGAAGCCATTCTGCTCCTTCGCGCATGCTGTGATAATAGTAATCGGTTTCGTATTCCCCGTATGCACCTTTTAAACCACCCACAAATTGATTGTAATACAGGTAATAATACGGATGATTGGCTGCCATAAACCTGATCGGATGAAACGACAGAACCAAAAGAAAAACAATTAA
>JBASYJ010000232.1:0-28589 GCA_049277435.1 Prolixibacteraceae bacterium | reverse complement strand
ATCAAAGAATTTTAAATGCCTGAATAAAATTCGGGTGCTTTGTCACTCTGCAACTTTGTTGTTTACTTTGCATTCAATTTAATTGTCGAATAAAGAAATTACTGTGAAAATCGGAACTATTGATCTGGGGGAGATGCCGCTGTTTTTAGCGCCAATGGAGGATGTGACGTTTAAATCGTTTCGGTATATCTGCAAAATGAATGGAGCCGATGTAGTGTATACCGAATTTGTTTCTTCGGAATCGCTGATTCGCGACATTCAGAAGACCAAACAAAAAATGGAGTTGTTTGATTTTGATCGCCCGGTGGCCATTCAGATATACGGGTACGACATCAATTCCATGGTGGAGGCTGCAAAGCTGGCAGAAGAACAACAACCCGATTTTATTGACATCAATTACGGTTGCCCGATGAAAAAGATTGTCAGGAAAGGTGCCGGTGCCTGCATGCTTCAGACTCCGGAACTGATGCAGGAAATGACTGCGGCGATTGTAAAAGCGGTGAAATTACCTGTAACTGCCAAAACGCGTCTGGGTTGGGACGATAACAGTAAAATAATCGTTGAGGTAGCTGAACGCCTGCAGGATGTTGGAATTCATGCCCTTGCGGTTCATGGCCGGACCCGCAACCAGCTGTATACCGGCGAAGCCGATTGGGACATGATCGGAAAAGTGAAAAACAGTCCACGCGTTCACATTCCGATCATCGGTAACGGCGACATTAACGGACCAGAAAAGGCCAAGGCATTTCTGGAAAAGAGTGGGGTGGATGCCATGATGATTGGTCGCGGATCAATCGGCCGGCCCTGGATTTTCAATGAAATAAAACATTACCTGAAAACCGGAAAATTATTGCCCCCGCCAACAGTTTCAGAAGTGCTGGTTCACGTGCGCAAACATCTTGATTTATCCATCGAATCGAAAGACAATGTGCTGAGTGGAATCCTGATGATGCGCCGGCATTTTAATAAATATTTCCCAGGACTCGAAAATTTCAGGGATCTGCGCATCCAATTGTTGCGTGCCAACAGCATGGAATCTGTTCAGGAAACATTGAACCAGATTGAAGAAATTTATGGTGATGTCAGGCTGGATTATACCAATGTGAGCCTGAAATAGGGTACGGTGCATGGAGCAGAGGGCATGGAACGCCGGTAGGAACAGACTGGGGAAACCGATCTCAAACCAAAATAGTTTAATCTTAGTTATATATTTTACCTTTTGCTTTACTGACAGATTTTTAATCATGAAGAAGATTCGGTATATACAATTTGCTGCAAATTTGTACAACATCTTTTCGGATGATTTAAAGTCGGCAAAATACCGGAAACATTACTCGGATGGCTCATTTTGGAATAAACTGAAACGGTATGCTAAAACTGCGGGCATGAAGGTGATTTATCCGGCTATGTTGTTGCAGTATATGATGAAATCGGAGGATGTTTCACTTAAAACAAAACTCACCATTTCAGCTGCTTTGGGTTATTTCATTTTGCCGGTCGATTTTATTCCTGATTTTGCCCCAATTATCGGATTTGCTGATGATCTGGGTGTTTTCCTGCTGATTCTTCAGCAAATGGCCGGAAACATTACTCCTGAAATCCGAAAAAACGCCCGCGAACATGTCCGGAAATGGTTTGGCGGGGATCATGAAGAACAACTCGATTTGCTTGATCAGGAATATCAGCAAAAACTTTAAATAGCTCCCTCTTTTAACAATTCATGTAATCTTTCCTAATTCAGTTTCCGATAAATTGCACAGCTGGTTCAATCTTCTATTTTTGTCGCTGAATTTAAAAAACGTACATGGAATTTCTTTCATCGCTTCAGATTAGCGCTTTCGACTGGATAATTATTATGGTTTGCGGCATGCTGATCGGCATGTCGAAAGTCGGTATCCCGGGAGTGTCCATGATTGTGGTTCCCGCACTGGCCTTTATTTTTGGAGCCAAACCTTCCACAGGAGTTTTACTTCCAATCCTGATGATTGCTGACATTTTCGGTGTGGCCTATTATCGCCGTCACGCCGACTGGCCTAAAGTTATTAAAGTGTTGCCCTGGGCAGTTGTGGGTGTATTAATCGCCTTGTGGGTGGGTGAAATCGTAAATAACGAACAGTTTAAAGATCTGATTGCTATCCTGGTTTTTATCAGCATTGGTTTAATGTTGTGGAAAGACAAACATAAAAATGGCCAGCTTTTTCCCGACAAATGGTGGTTTGCTGCTTCGATGGGAATTTTGGGTGGTTTTGCAACTATGATCGGGAATGTGGCCGGACCTGTTTTCGCGATTTATCTGCTGGCCATGCATTTGCCAAAAAACAATTTCATCGGAACTGGCGCCTGGTTCTTTCTGATTATCAATGCCTCAAAGTTTCCGCTGCAGATGTTTGTCTGGAACAACATCAGCCTGCAAACCCTGACTGTCGATCTGATTACCCTGCCTGCCATTGCTTTGGGTGCTGTTCTTGGGTTTAGGTTCGTAAAAATAATTCCTGAACATACCTATCGTGGATTTGTTATTGTGATTACTGTAATTTCTGCATTTCTTCTGCTGCTTTAGTTTGAATATCTGCATCCGATTTTAGCATTTGTCTTTTTACTTTTTACTTGAAATATGGAACAACTTAAAACTTTTTTCTCCGGAAAACAAATTCATAAAGTGCTGGATATTGGGACCGGTGCAGGAGATTTCGTTAAACTTATCGCTCCGGTTTTCGCTCCTGAAACGAAAATTATTGGTATTGATCCCAGCGGCGAAGCATTAGACGAAGCCCGTCAGGGAAATATCTCGCCAAATGTTGAATTTATTCAAATGGAAGGCGAAAAATTAAATTTCCCCGATCATAGTTTCGATGTGATTTGTTTGTCGAATGCCATGCATCATCTGGCCAGTACCGAACAAACATTTGCCGAAATGAAACGGGTAGTCAAACCAAACGGCTGGTTGCTGATTGCCGAAATTGTTTCGGATGGTTTGAATGAAGCACAGGAAAACCAAAAATTATGGCATCATTTTAAAAGTTATGTCGACCGCAAATCAGGAATTACCCACCGCGAAACCTGGACCGGGACGGAAGTTCTTGAAATCATTCAATCGAGTAAAATTAATCCGGTTTTGACTTTCCCGTTTAACCGGATGGCCGAGCCGGTAACCGATCCTGAAAAACTTCAGCACTGGACAAATTTATTTGCCGGAAATCTGGCTTTACTTGAAGGGCAACCGGAATATGAAGAAATGGCTGCACTTTTCGGGAAATATAAGGAACGGGTAAAGTTGCATGGATTTCAACTGGCCCGGCAGCTGGTTGTTGTGGGGCAGCCTGCCTGAGATACTTAATCATGGAACGGGGATTTTTTAATCTCCGTTTTTTTTTGTCAATAAAATATTCCCTGAATTCACCGAATCATCTTTTTTCCCTTTTCCATACCCGATTGATTGTTTGATTGCCTTATTCAGGATTTTATCTTTTTGTAATCCGTTAAATTGTTGATTGTCTGACTTTTTTACTCTAAATTTGATCGCATTCAGTTTATTTAATCGTTTTGTAATAATTCTGTAACAGGCATGTAATTGCGGCACTTCATCTTTGTACCGGCTTAAAAAGAAATAAAAATTTAATCTTGAGTATAAAATGAAAAAATTAGCATTAACGTTAATGGTGGTACTTGGTATCACGTTTTTAGTCATGTCCCAGGAAACGAAAGAAGCATTCAAACCGAATGGTAAACCAATAATCAGAGTGTTCAGCAATGCCCACACAACCTTTAGCGACGGAAACTCAACTTCAGCTTTCGAATTAACCCGTGTTTATCTGGGATACGAACATCACTTCAGCGAAGAATTTTCAGGATCAGTAGTTTTTGATGTAGGAAATCCAGGAGTTGGTAAATTGCAAATGACAGCCTTTGTTAAAAATGCATTCCTGAATTACAAACACAATCAGCTTTCCGTTGATTTTGGTTTAATCGCAACCACTCAGTTTAAAGTTCAGGAAGGATTCTGGGGAAACCGTTATCTTGAAAAATCATTTCAGGATTTATACGGATTTGCATCCAGTGCCGATCTTGGTGCCAGTGTAGCTTATAAAATAAGTGATGCAGTAAGTGCCGATGTCGCTGTAACCAATGGTGAAGGATATAAAAGTTTGCAGGCCGACAATACATTCAAAACTGCATTCGGATTGACAATGAATCCGGTTAAAGCATTGACTGTTCGCGGAATGGTCGATTTTATGGATGTTCAGAGTACATATGCCGGCTTCGTTGGTTATAAAGTCGGAAAATTATCTCTTGCCGGCGAATACAACTACCAGAAAAATCAAGGTATGGTCGATGGGAAAGATTTCTACGGACCCTCTTTCTACGGAATTTATGGTTTGTCGAAAAAATCTAAAGTATTTGCCCGTTTTGACCAGCTGCAATCAAAAACACTTTCAGGAGCTTCTGATAACTGGAACATTGGTAAAGATGGCCAGTTGTTTATGGCAGGTTTCGAATTTGCACCTGTTTCAGGAATAAAATTATCACCAAATTATCGTGGATGGAGCCCTGCTCAAAGTTCACAGTCATTTACTTCAACAATCATGTTGAATTGCGAAATTAAATTTTAATACATAAAATATTTTAAACCATGAAAGCAATTATTCTAGTTTTAGCTTTGGCAGTCGTTTTCAGTTCCTGCCAGAATTCAGGAAAAAAAGCTTCCGCAGAAAAAATCGCACTAACAGCAGCCGGAGCAACTTTTCCACAACCTTATTACAATTTAGTATTTAAAAATTATTCTGAGTTGAATGGCACTGAAATCACTTATGGTGGTATCGGTTCTGGTGGTGGTATCCGCAGTCTGACCGACAAGGTAGTTGACTTTGGTGCAACCGATGCTTTTCTTGATGATAAGGCAATGGCCGAAATGCCAGCTGAAATTGTACACATTCCGACTTGTTTAGGCGCTGTTGTTATCGCTTATAACCTGCCGGGAGTTGATGAATTGAAATTGTCAAACGTACTGCTCGAAAAAATCTTCCTGGGAGAAATCACCAATTGGAACGATCCGCAAATTGCAGCTAACAATGCTGGAGTAAAATTACCTGATACCAAAATCATGTTTGTTCACCGTTCAGACGGTAGCGGAACAACCCAGATTTTCTCGGACTACATGAGCAAAGTAAGCAAAAACTGGGCTGACAAAGTTGGTACAGGCAAATCGCTGAACTGGCCTGTTGGAATGGGAGCCAAAGGAAATCCGGGAGTTGTAGGAACAGTTAGCCAAACTGAAGGCGCGATTGGTTATGTAGGTTCTGAATATGCATTTGCACAGAAAATCCAGATGGCGAAAGTAGAAAACAGCAATGGCGAATATGTACTTCCAACCATGGAATCGGTTAGTGCTGCAGCTAAAGGAGACATTCCTGCAGATACCCGAATCATGCTGACAAATTCAAGCGATCCTAGTTCATATCCGATCAGTGGTTTTACCTGGATTATTCTTTACAAGGAACAGGCTTACAATGGCCGTTCAGCAGCACAGGCCGAAGCAACTGTTAAATTGTTGGATTGGCTGGTAAGCGCCGATGCTCAGGCTCAGGCTCCAAGTGTAAATTATGCTCCACTAACCGAAGACGCCGCAGCCAAAGCCAAAGCAATTCTTCGTACGGTTACCTTCGAAGGAAAAGCAATCCTGAATTAAGACTTATACTGATTAAATGAACAGCGACAAGATTACAAAAATCGTATTATTTTCTGTTTCATTTATCATCCTGATACTTGCAGGAGGTATGGTATTCTCACTTGTTGGGGGTGCCATACCTGCGTTTAAAACTTTTGGTTTAGGTTTTATTACTTCAACCGATTGGGATCCGACGGAAGGCAGTGAAAAATATGGCGCCATGCCTTTTATTGCCGGAACGCTCATCACCTCATTTGCCGCACTCATTATTAGTTTCCCGCTTTCGTTTGCCACTTCCTTATTCCTTGGTGAATATTACCGGAATACGACGGTTGCAAAGATTCTGGGTACAATGGTCGACCTGCTTGCCGGAATTCCTTCCATCGTTTATGGCTTGTGGGGATTCTATGTTCTTCGTCCGTTTCTGATCGATATTGGATTCGAAAACCAGGGTTTCGGGGTATTTACCGCCAGCCTGATTCTGGCAATCATGATTATTCCGTATGCGACTTCATTAAGTAACGAAATCATTTCAATGGTTCCGAATGATCTGAAAGAAGCTGCCTATTCGCTTGGGTCGACCCGGTACGAAGTCATTTTACATGTAACTGTTCCGGCAGCACGTTCAGGAATTTTTGCCGGATACATTCTGGCATTTGGCCGTGCTTTGGGCGAAACGATGGCGGTCACGATGCTGATTGGTAATTCAATCAAAATGCCGAACAGCTTGTTCTCGATGGGAAACAGCATGGCCTCGGTTATCGCCAACCAGTTTGGTGAAGCCGCCGGACTTAAACTCAGTTCCCTGATCGCGATTGGATTGCTGCTTTTTGTCATCACCGGAATCGTAAACTGGATCGGAAAACTGATCATCAGGAAAATGAGCTAATGAAAAAAACAGAGCCCGGTCGCAGTGTTCAGTCGCAGTATTCAGAAAAACAATAGGGGATTAAATTCAGTCCTTCAGTAATTCAATCCTTCAGGATATAGAAATGAAAACAACAGCAATAAAAGACAATATCAACACGAGAACAAAAAAAGACCGGATCTTTTTAGGACTGGTTATATTTTTTTCGCTTGTTACCGTATCTCCTATTGTCCTGATAATATTTAAGTTAATAGAAAAGGGATACCGGCAGCTAAGTTTTAGCTTTTTGGTTGAAAAAACTCCGGATACGCTTCAGGCCATGACTGCAATTGCCAGCAATGAACTGATTCCGGGTGGTATTGCCAACGGTATTCTGGGTACCTTTCTGATGGTGGCTCTGGCTGCTGTGATTGCGATTCCGGTTGGAATTATTTCAGGAGTTTATTTGTATGAAAACCAGGGTAAACTGATTGCCAACCTGGTTCGCAATGTTTCGGATATTCTGCAGGGAGTGCCGTCGATTGTGCTGGGTTTAATTTCTTACATGTGGGTGGTGAAACACATTACACATGGTTTTTCAGCTTTATCCGGAAGTGTTGCTTTGGCTATCATGATGCTGCCTATGATTGTTCGATCTACTGAAGAAACACTGAAAATGATCCCTCAGACACTGAAAGAAGCCGGGCTGGCTTTGGGAATTCCATACTGGCGGGTGTTATTTGGCATTCTGATTCCTACCGGATTCAGTGGTTTAATGACCGGAATCCTTTTAGCAATTTCGAGGATTATTGGCGAAACAGCACCCCTGATGATGACTGCCCTGGGAAGTACTGTAATAAATTCGAACATTTCGAAACCTACCAGTGCAATACCGCTTTTAATCTGGGAATTTTACAACGATCCGAATATGGTCGATCTTATCTGGAGTTCATCGCTGTTATTGATGATTATAGTTCTTACATTTAACCTTGTTTCGAAACAGGTGGCAGCCCAACGAAAATAAACAGAAATGAATACGAATATACTGGAGATAAAAGATCCGATTCTTTCCATCGATAAATTATCGGTGGCTTACGATAAAAAAGTAGCAGTTAACGAAGTTTCGGTTGGCATTAAAAAAAATACGGTTACGGCCATCATGGGGCCTTCGGGTTGCGGGAAAAGTACACTGTTGAGGGCTTTGAACCGGATGCACGAACTTTATGAGAATATTCAGACCACCGGAACGGTACTGTTGAATGGTGAGGATATTTTCAAAATGTCGCCCATCAAATTACGCCGGAAAACCGGAATGGTCTTTCAACGTCCGAATCCGTTTCCAACCATGAGCATTTACGACAATGTGATTGCCGGGTACAAACTCAACGGAATCAGTCAGAAAAAACAGGAACGCGACGAAATTGTCGAACGTTCTCTTCGTGATGTCGCTTTGTGGGACGAAGTGAAAGATTCGCTCACGAAAAAGGGAACTTTTTTGAGCGGCGGGCAGCAGCAACGTCTTTGTATTGCCCGGGCTCTGGCTTTTAATCCTGAAATCATTTTACTCGACGAACCAACCTCAGCACTCGATCCGGTAGCCACTTCAAAAATTGAAGATTTGCTTATTACCCTAAAAGAACACTACACCATTATTATGGTGACACACAATATGTCGCAGGCGGCCCGTATTTCAGATTATTCGCTTTTTATGTACCTGGGCGAACTGGTGGAATATGGAAAAACCAAAAACATGTTCACCAATCCGCAGGACCGGCGAACGGAAGAATACCTCACCGGGAAATTTGGTTGATTTATGAATACCCCAAAAAATTAAATCATGTCATTAAGAAAAGACGAAGAAATTATTGAGATCATGTCTGATTATGAAGCATTGGCGAACCTGGTGCTCGAACAGCTTGACATATCGGAATCTCTGATTATTAGCAGTGATTTGCATCCCACTGAAGAACAATTCAGAAGAATTCGTGAAAACGAAGCAAAATTGAATAAGAAGGAAGTAAAATTGAGTGAGAAGATTGTCAACACAATCGTACTTTACCATCCGGTTGCTTCTGAAATCAGGCAGTTAATTGCGCTTTACCGGATTGTGATCAGTCTGGAGCGAATTGGCGATCTGGTGATCAGTATTACCAATTTTATGAAAGCGATTAAAAACGAAAAGGTTTATGCCAGCCTTTCCGATTTTATTTCGAACATGATGATGCTGAGTGTGAAAATGGTAAAAAATGCCATGCTTTCTTTCATGAATAAAGATCTGGATTTGGCTATCTGGACCATCAGGAATGAAGCAGTAGTTGATGAACTGAACCGTAAAATGTTGAAAAAAGCCATTTCGAAAACACAAAAGGCAGAGGATAAGAAAAATATCCTGATCAGTTTTATCAATGTTAAAGAAATGGTTTCGAATATCGAACGAATCGGTGACCATGCCGCCAACATTGCCGAAGCTTCGGTTTATGCTTACGAAGGAAAAGACATCAGGCATAAAAGAATGAAAGAATTGGATGAATTGGATGAAACAACAAATACGACAGACAATGAGTGAAAGATATAAAATATTGGTCGTCGACGATGAAAAAGACCTTTGCGAAATACTTCAGTTCAACCTGGCCAGCGAAGGTTTCGACATTGAAGTCGCCTATTCAGGAGAAGAAGCGTTAAACAAACCGATTGAACGCTTTGATTTATTGTTGCTCGATGTGATGATGGGCGGGATGTCAGGATTCAAACTGGCCGATAAAATCCGGAAAGAACTCGAGTTATCAGTACCCATTATTTTTCTGACAGCCCGGGAAACCGAAAACGACATGCTGACCGGTTTTAATGTAGGTGCCGATGATTATCTTTCAAAACCATTTTCGATTAAGGAACTGGTTGCCCGGATTAAAGCAGTTCTTCGCCGTGGCAAGACGGTGGAGGTAAAACCGAAGGTTATCACGGTCGAAAACATGCAGCTCGATCTGAACCGCAAATCGGTAAATATTGATAATGAGCCGGTATTGCTCACCAGAAAAGAATTTGAGATTTTAACCATGTTAATCACACACAAGGGAAAATACCTGAGCCGGCAGGAAATTCTTGACCGGATCTGGAGCGACGATGTGATCGTTACCGAACGAAATGTGGATGTAAATATCGCCCGTCTCCGGAAGAAAATCGGGACCTATGGTAATTACATCAAAGGACGTTCAGGTTATGGTTATTGTTTCGAGAATTAGTATATTAATGCCCGGAATACAGTATTTGTCCTTGTTTTTGGTTTTTCGTTTAACATTCGAAATAAGTTTAAAAAAGTATTTTAATTGTATCAAACATGATCGTACAACGCACATTCCGAAAACGAATCTTTGTCAACTTTTTTGTTGTATTCTCAATCTTTACCCTGGCTGTACTGGGTTATCAGTACGACCGCGAAAAAAGCTACCGAACCGGTCAGCTCGAGAATATACTCGATAATATTTCGGAAATAACGAACCGTTACATTGAGCATAAAAAAATATTTGAAACCGGTGATTTCAGGTCGCTCGACACACTTAAAATATTACTGCCAATCGACAATACCAGGTTGACAGTTATCGATATGACGGGCAAGGTTGTTTATGACAGTTTTGTTGCCGATGTAAATACCATGGAAAATCACCTGATGAGACCTGAGGTTCAGAAAGCACTTTATTCAGGAAACGGTTCCAGCATTCGCTTATCGGCTACGACCAACCAGAAATTTTACTATTACGCTAAGAACTGTAAAAAATATTTTGTTCGAACTGCTGCGCTGTATAATGTTGATATTATTAGGTTCCTGAAGACTGAACGCATTTTTCTCTTTTTTATCGCATCTTTATTTTTCCTGATGTGGATTCTGTTGCATTTTACCACACGCCGCTTAAGTGAGTTTGTTGTGAAGTTAAAAGAGTTTGCACTGAAAGCCGGACAGAACGAAGACATTTCGAAGATGGACAGTAATTTTCAGGATAACGAACTGGGAGTGATCCGAAAACAGATTGTGCAGATTTACGATAACCTGAAAACAGCCAAAGATGAACTGACCAGAGAAAAGGAAAAATTATACGGACATCTTCAGGTACTAAAAGAAGGGATTTCTATTTTTTCTCCTGAAAAGCACAAAATTCTGGCCAACAGTCATTTTATTCAGTTCATCAACATGATTTCCGAAAAATCGACCATTTCTGCCGAACACATTTTTTCAATTCCGGAATTTGGCAGGGTGCAGGATTTTGTTGATCAATACCGGGAAACCGAAATTCAAACCCTGAATAAAGAACTTCCGCAGATTGAATACACCGTAGAAAAAGGGGAAAAATATTTCCAGATCAGATGTATTATCTTTTTGGATAAAAGTTTCGAAGTATTGATTAGTGATGTCACCCGTCCGGAGAAACAACGCTTACTGAAACAACAGTTGACCTCGAACATTGCACACGAATTGAAAACTCCACTGGCTTCCATAAAGGGATATCTCGAAACAATCCTGAACAACCAGAACATTCCGGAGGAAAAGAAGATTTACTTTATTGAAAAAGCTTTTGCACAATCGGAACGTTTGACTGATTTGCTGAACGACATTTCGTTACTCAACAACATTGAAGATGCCGGCGGATTGTTTGAATTTAAATCACTCGCACTGAGGCCAGTGATTCGCGATGTGATTGAAAACCTGAAACACCGCCTGACAGAGAAAAAGATTAAATGTATTCTTGATATTGATAATGACGTGATTGTCAATGGGAACGAATCGTTGCTTTTCTCGGTCTTCCAGAATTTGATTGAAAATTCAATCAATTATGCCGGAAAGAATACAACCATAACGATTCTTAAATATCTGGAAGACGATAAATATTATTACTTTAAGTTTTCCGATTCCGGAGTAGGAATTCAGGAAGAGCATCTGCAACGGATTTTCGAACGCTTCTACCGGGTTGACTATGGACGTTCGCGCGAAACCGGAGGAACAGGCCTGGGGCTTTCGATTGTTAAAAATGCGATCATGCTCCACAAAGGCGAAATATCAGTAAAAAACAAGCCAGAAGGCGGGCTCGAATTTTTATTCTCGCTATCAAAAAAATAATATTTTCCACTGAATATCAGTAGTTTTATGTTTGTTTAAACAGACGAATAAACAGAAAATCCCGGAACCTCCGGGATTTTCTGTTTATATAAAGTTTTTTCATAGTTGCATCATCAAAATATGACAAAAATCCTTTTCATGTTAGATAGTAGCTTTTTAATCAGGTTCGATATTTTTTTTTAAATTTAAAACACGAGACCTGGAATAGGAAAAAAGTATAGTAATAAAAGTCGATATGAAGATAATTCACATTAGTGCAGAGTGTTATCCGGCGGCCAAAGCCGGCGGTTTGGCCGATGTTGTAGGCGCACTGCCAAAATATCAAACAGCGTTAGGACATGATGCTACGGTGATCATGCCTTTTTATAATGGGAAATTTAGCCGTGAAAACGAATTCCTGAAAGTTTTTACCGGTTATGCCAAGCTGGCTCATTACGATTTTGAATTTAACGTGCTGACCCTGGTTAAAAATACGCTAGGGTATAATCTTTTCCTGATTGACATTCCTGGATTATTAGACCGTGAAAATATTTATTCGTACCACGACGATACCGAGCGTTTTATAACTTTCCAGATCGCAACGTTAAACTGGATGAACCACCGCGAAGAAACTCCGGATATTGTTCATTGTCACGATCAGCATACCGGGTTCATTCCATTTATGATGTCGAAAGTTTGGGATTACCGCAGGTTCGAGCAAGTCCCGACCGTTTTTACCATTCATAACGGGCAATATCAGGGGCAGTTCGGTTTTGAGAAATTGAATTACCTGCCACCATTCCATTCCTATTTCAACGGTTTGATCGAATGGCACAAAGCAATAAATCCACTGGCTGCAGCTATAAAATCGGCCTGGCGGGTCACTACTGTTTCGCCAAGTTACATGGAAGAGATCGGCTATTCAATGAATGGTATGGAAGAATTGCTTCGGCGTGAACGCAGCAAATCGATCGGAATATTGAATGGAATTGATGCTGAAGTCTGGAATCCGGAAACCGATCCGATGCTGGAGGTGAATTACAATGCCGATACCGTTGATACCGGGAAAAAAGCAAGCAAAGATGCATTGTGCAAACAGTTTGGGTTAGATCCGGAGAAACCACTCTTTACTTTTATCGGACGCCTGGTTGGTGAAAAAGGTGCCGATGTTTTACCGGACATTGTTTATCATGTATCAAAAAATTACCCGGGTGAACAAAATATCCTGATTTTAGGTTCAGGAGAAAAACACATTGAAGGCGCGTTGCTTCATCTTGAAAAAGAATTCAAAGGCAACTACTGTTCGTATATTGGCTACAACGAAAAACTGTCTCATCTGATTTATGCAGGTGCCGATTTTCTGTTGATGCCATCGAGAGTAGAACCCTGCGGATTGAATCAGCTGTATGCCCTGAGGTATGGAACCGTGCCAATTGTACGGAGAACCGGAGGTTTGCGGGATACCGTGATCGATATTGGTGACGATGGATTTGGTATCTGTCATGACCAGTGTACGACCTTCGATGTTGAACATTCGATTCACCGGGCAAAAATACTTTATAAGAATAAAAAGGCATTGAAAAAAGTCAGGTCTCAAATGATGAAAATTGATCATTCATGGACCAAGGCAGCCAATGACTATATTGAATTATACCAATCACTTAAAAATTGACTATATGAAAAGTAAAACCAGAACTCTCGCAATTGTTTTGGGAGGAGGACAAGGATCCCGATTATATCCGCTGACCGAAACACGATCTAAACCAGCTGTGCCCATTGCAGGTAAATATCGCCTGGTTGATATTCCGATTTCCAATTGTATCAATTCTGATATTAACCGGATTTTTGTTTTAACCCAATTCAACTCGGCTTCGTTAAACCAACACATCAAGAATACCTATAATTTTAGTTTTTTCGACAATTCATTTGTTGATGTGCTTGCTGCGGAACAAACTCCGGACAATAAAAACTGGTTTCAGGGAACAGCGGATGCAGTCCGTCAGTGTATGCAGCATTTTATGAATTACGATTTTGAATATGCGCTGATTCTTTCGGGCGACCAGTTGTATCAGATGGATTTTAATGCCATGATTGATGCACATGCCAAAGCAGGTGCCGACATTACTTTGGCAACTTTACCGGTAAATGCCAAAGATGCCCCTGATTTCGGTATTCTCAAGGCAGATCCAAATAATATCGTTACCGAGTTTATTGAAAAACCGGCAACAGAATTGCTTCCTGACTGGACCTCACAGGTGAGTGAAGAAATGCAGCAGGAAGGTAAATTGTATCTGGCATCAATGGGTATCTATGTCTTTAACCGCGATTTGCTGGTTAAACTGATGGCAGAGAAAACGACCAAAGACTTCGGAAAAGAAATTATTCCGCAATCCATACACGATTATAAAGTGATCAGTTATCAATACGAAGGTTACTGGACCGACATCGGTAACATTGATTCGTTTTATGAAGCAACCCTGGAATTAACCGATGACATTCCTAAATTTAACCTGTTCGATAATGCCAAGGTAATTTATACCCGGCCCAGATTATTGCCTCCATCAAAAATATCGGGAACCAGCCTTTTTAAAACAGTAATCGCCGATGGTTGTATCATCCATGCCAGTAAAATTGAACATTCAGTGATCGGAATTCGGGCGCGAATCGGAAAAGATACAACCATTGTTAACTCGTACGTAATGGGTAACGATTATTATCAAAACCTTGAAGAGATTGATGAGAGCCATAACGACGGGAAAGTGATGGGAATTGGTGAACGTTGTTACATCGATACCTGTATCGTGGATAAAAACTGCCACATCGGTAACGATGTGAAAATACAGGGCGGAGCTCATCTTCCGGATTCCGACAGCGACCTATACTCCGTAAAAGATGGAATTGTTGTTGTTAAAAAAGGCTCGGTAATCCCAAATGGATTTGTGATCTAGCGGGTAAAAAATATCAGATTTTCAGCTGCCGCAAATAGCCTTCAACCGGTTAATTGCGGCAGTTTTTGTTTAATTCCTTCCTGAATAAATGCTGATGTTCCAATCAAAAATAAGAATTGGTGTTTTTGGTGAAATAGCTTAAATTTAAAACATAAAATATTTCACCTGAACATTAATCAACTTTCACACCATGAAAACTAAAATCGTATCCCTGCTTATTGTTGCTCTGCTTTTGTGTGGCAATATGCTTCATGCAAAATCAACAGTATTGCTGCGACTGAATCTTACCAAAGGTACAACTTACGAAATGACCATGACCACCACAAGTAAAGTCGATCAGAAGATGGCTGGACAAGACATAAAAATTGATCAGAAAATGGTTCTTGTTTTAGCTTATAAGGTGCTGCAAATCCTTCCAAATAAGAATTATCTGATGGAATATTCCATGCCTAAAATTATGATGGACATGAATGTGAATAATCAGAAAATGAATTTTAACTCGGCAATTGAGGATCCGTCCAATCCGATAAATGCTGCCTTAAAAGGATTTGATCAGGTTAAATTAAATATTGAAATGACTTCAACCGGCAAGGTCGTTCGGGTTGAGGGAATGGATGATTATTTGAAGAAAATCTCCGGAAACAATCAGCTTGCTCAGTCGATGCAAATGTTAAGCGATGAAAAAAGTTTTGGATCATTCATAGAACAGACATTTAATTATTTTCCTGAAAATGAAGTCAAAAAGGATGATAAATGGTCTGTTTCCTTCAAAATGCCCACAGTTATGGAACTTGAAACAAAAATGGATTTTGAAGTTGCTTCCATCGGGAAAGATCAGGTGCTGTTAAATGTTAATTCCAACATCAAAATTGATTCGCCAATCGAAAAGAACGGTATGAAAATTCAACTGAACATGAATGGATCTCAAAATGGAACGATGACCATTGATTCGAATGATGGCTGGATAAAATCATCGGAACTGACTCAGAAATTTGATCTCGATATGAAAATGAAAAATCCGCAAACAGGAGAAGATATGCAAATCCCGATGTCAGTGAATTCACTAATCAGTATCCAGGTGGAAAAGAAATAAGATATTCAGGAACCCGGGAAGTCAAAAAATAAAAATCCCGAAACCAATACACCGGCTTCGGGATTTTTTAATCATTCAATTTCTATTGGAAAGACTTTCTGTTTCGGGTTCTTAAAACACTGCTTCCACAATTTTCTTTGTATTGTCAGAAACTCCGTAGGTATAAATATGAAGGCTCGGAACCTGATGGGCAACCAAATCTTTCGACTGATAAATGGCCCATTCGGTACCCACGATTTTTGCATCGTCGTCGGTTTTACATTTGGCCAGTTCGGTAGCCAGTTCAACCGGGATATCGATGCTGAATAATTTTGGCAAAACAGTCAGCTGATTCTTCAGGTTAATTGGTTTAATTCCAGGAATAATTGGCACCTGAATACCGGCAGCGCGGCAGCGATCGACAAAATCGTAATATTTCCGGTTGTCGAAAAACATCTGTGTCACAATGTAATCGGCTCCTGCATCCACTTTTTGTTTCAAATACTGAAGATCGATATCCGCATTTGGGGCTTCAAAATGTTTCTCCGGATAACCTGCCACACCAATGCAAAAATCCATGGGGGCTGTGTTTTTCAGATCTGATTCCAGGTATTTTCCTTTTCGCAGGTTTACGATTTGCTCAACCAGTTCGTTGGCGTTTGAATGTCCGTTCGGGTCCGGTCTGAAAACATGTTCGCCTTTGTTTCCGTCGCCACGCAGGGCCAGCACATTTTTGATGCCCATAAAATTCAGGTCGATCAGCACATGTTCGGTTTCGCTTTTCGAAAAACCACCGCACAAAATATGTGGAATGACCGGAATTCCATATTTATACTGAATATTTGCTGCAATGGCAACCGTTCCAGGGCGTTTACGGACCGTGCGTTTTTCGATCCGGCCATCGGGCAATTCGATGTACATCATTTCATCACGATGCGTGGTGATGTTGATGTACTTCGGGTCAAAATCGACCAGTGTTTCGATGGTTTTGTATATTTTGCTGGTGTCGTTTCCTTTGAGCGGAGGTAACAGCTCAAACGAAAAAACAGTGCTTTTGCTTTGATTGATTATATCAATTACTTTCATGTGCTTATTATTTGTTTTTTAATTGCCACATGGAACTCGCCATCGAAACTCATACGTCTGTGTGAGATTGTCTTTAATGGCTCGTTTCATTTTATTTCAATTTTAACAATGGTCATTTTTATTGACCATCACTTTTTTGAACGAAATATTATTTAAAAATGTTCTCGATTTTCTTTTGCGTTTTATTCATTTCACGTTTTATCTGTGTTTCCACCGAATTATTGAAATGGAAAATCATATCGGCTACAAACATAACAGCCATTCCCAGAAGGAAAGAAATCAGAACCGTTTTTGTTGAATTTTTCATTGTTGTTAATTATTTGGTTACATTTTGATTCAATTTTATCTGAGAATTCATCTTTAAATCTTTTAGCAATGTTAGATTTTCAAGGTAAATGAATTTATTTCTCATGTCCGTTGGCTAAAGCCAACGGCAAAGTATAATATCTAATTAATTAACAGGTAAATTTATTCAGCGCACTATTCTTTGCCGTCTGCTTTAGCTGACGGAATTTTTTAAATCCCCTTATAATTCAGGTTCGAAGGCATAAACTGCTCAACTACCTCCGCACTGACACCTTTTCGGCGGGCATAATCTTCCACCTGGTCTTTGCCAACTTTTTCCAGACTGAAATATTTCGACTCCGGATGGACGAAAAACTCACCACTCACCGAAGCAGTCGGGTACATGGCAAAATGTTCGGTCAGGCTCATGCCAATTTCTTCGGCACCAAGAATTTTGAACAAATTGCCTTTTTCGTGATGCTCCGGACAGGCCGGATAACCCAGTGCCGGGCGGATTCCCTGGTAATCGACATGGAACATTTCTTCCAGTGTCAGTTTTTCTTCCGGAACATAGCCCCAGTATTCCTTGCGTACTTTTTCATGCAGCAATTCGGCAAATGCTTCCGACAGACGGTCGGCCAGCGCTTCAAGCAAAATGGCGTTATAATCGTCGTGATCGTCACGGTATTCCTTCATCCATTTTTCGATTCCTACGCCACCTGTAACAGCGAAAGCACCAAAATAATCAGCTTTGCCACTTTCGACCGGTGCGACAAAGTCAGAAAGGCAATAATTGGGTGAACCGGCTTTTTTTGCTTCCTGCTGACGAAGGTGGTAAAAGCGACCAATTTCCGTTTGTCTCTCTTCATTTTCAAACAAAACGATATCATCACCATCGGCATTGGCCGGCCAGATTCCGAAAACTCCATTGGCCTGAACCATTTTTTCCTGGTCCATCCGGTCGAGCATCCTGTTGGCATCGGCATACAATTTCCGGGCTTCTTCGCCCTGCAATTCATCGTTCAGAATATCCGGAAACCTGCCTTTTAATTCCCAAACGAAGAAGAAAAAGGTCCAGTCGATGTATTTCCGAAGTTCGCTGATCGGAAAGTCAATCAGTTGTTTGACACCGATGAAATTCGGTTTGTATATCGGTGTATTGTTCCAGTCGATCTTCGGTTTATTCGCACGCGCCTCAGCAATCGAAAGGTATTTTTTCGCTTTCTTTTGCCCGTGGAAATTCCGGATAGATTGATAATCTTCCTGAATTTCAGTCAGAAACTCCTGATTCCCGGAGAGTAGATTCGATACCACACTTACTGCCCGCGAAGCATCTTTTACATGAATGACCGGATTCTTATATTGTGTGGCAATTTTTACCGCAGTATGAATTTTTGAAGTTGTTGCACCACCTATAAGCAGCGGGAAATGTAAATTACGACGTTCCATTTCGGCTGCCACTTCGGTCATAATTTCGAGCGAAGGTGTAATCAGTCCGCTCAGTCCAATTATATCAACATTTTCCTGAATGGCTGTTTCCAGAATTTTTTCGGTTGGAACCATCACGCCCAGATCAATCACTTTATAGTTGTTGCAACCCAGCACCACGCCCACAATGTTTTTCCCGATATCGTGCACATCGCCTTTTACTGTGGCCATCAGAACCACTTTCCGGTTATCGGTGGTGTCGAATTTATCCTTGTCGGCTTCGATGTAGGGAAGCAGATAAGCCACGGCTTTTTTCATCACCCGTGCCGATTTAATCACCTGTGGAAGGAACATTTTTCCATCACCAAACAAATCGCCAACCACATTCATTCCGTCCATCAGCGGACCTTCAATAATATTCAGCACCGGGGTGTAAAGTGGTAAAGCTTCGGCGAGATCGGTTTCTATATAATCGGGTAATCCTTTTACCAGCGCGTGTTCCAGACGTTTTTCTACCGGAAGGTCACGCCATTCGTCTTTACGTTCTGCTTTGGCATCCTGTTCTTTCAAGGTCAGGGCAAATTCAAGCAGTTCTTCGGTTGCATCCGGTTTTTTGTTCAGGACTAAATTCTCGACTTTTTCCAGAAAATCTTTCGGGATTTCGTCGTAAATCTGCAACATTCCCGGATTCACAATACCCATGTCGAGCCCGGCATGAATGGCGTGAAACAGGAAAACCGAATGAATGGCTTCGCGCACCTGATCGTTTCCACGGAAAGAAAAGGAAACATTGCTGACACCTCCACTGGTTTTTGCATGTTTCAGGTTTTTCTTGATCCAGCGGGTTGCTTCGATAAAATCAACCGCGTAATTGTTGTGTTCCTCAATTCCGGTTCCGATGGTCAGAATGTTGGAGTCGAAAATGATATCCTGAGGGGGGAAGTTAATTTCGTTTACCAGAATGTTGTAGGCACGCTGGCAGATTTCAATCCGCCGGTCGAACGAGTCGGCCTGCCCTTTCTCGTCGAAAGCCATCACCACCACCGCGGCGCCATATCGTTTGATTAACCTAGCCTGTTTCCTGAAGACTTCTTCGCCTTCCTTCATGCTGATGGAATTCACGATGGCTTTTCCCTGAACACATTTCAGACCATCTTCAATCACGTCCCATTTCGACGAATCGATCATGACCGGGACTCGGGCAATATCCGGTTCGGCCATCAGCAAATTCAGGAAAGTCACCATTTCCTTTTTGGCATCGAGCATGGCATCATCCACATTCACATCAATAACCTGTGCTCCTTCGTCAACCTGATTCCGGGCAATTGCCAGTGCTTCTTCGTATTTTTCTTCGCGGATGAGCCGTGCAAACTTGCGCGAACCTGCCACATTGCAACGTTCGCCTATGTTCACGAAATTGGTTTCAGCAGTCAGGACCACAGGTTCCAGACCACTGAGTTTGGTATGTTTGTCTTTTTTATTCCGGTGGTGAGGTTTCGATTTTTCGGCCAGTTTCGCCAGTTCACGGATGTGTTCCGGAGTTGTTCCGCAACAGCCGCCGATGATGTTGACGAATTTATTGTCCAGAAAATCGCTGACCTGATGGGCCATTTCATCCGGAGTTTCGTCGTATTCGCCAAACTGGTTGGGCAATCCGGCATTCGGATAAGCGCTGATAAAGAAGGGCGCTTTTTTCGACAACTCTTCCAGGTACGGGCGCAAATCCTTGGCTCCCAGTGAACAGTTCAGTCCGATGCTTAGCAGATCGATGTGCGAAACTGAGGTCAAAAATGCCTCAACTGTTTGTCCTGAAAGGGTACGTCCGCTGGCATCGGTTATCGTTCCTGAAACCATAACCGGTAGACGCATTCCACGCGATTCCAGTTCTTCCTCAATGGCAAAAAGTGCAGCTTTGGCATTGAGCGTATCGAAAATTGTTTCAACCAAAAGCAGATCGACACCACCATCGAGCAAACCTTTAACTTGTTCTCGGTACGAAGTTTTTACCTCATCGAACGAAACCGAGCGAAATCCCGGATCGTTCACGTCAGGCGAAAGCGAAAGTGTTTTATTCATCGGGCCGATTGCACCGGCAACAAAGCGTGGCTTAGCCGGATTTTTCGCTGTGTATTCCGCTGCAATTTCAAGCGCCAGTTTTGCCGATTGAAAATTGAGCTGGTAAACCCATTCTTCCAGATGGTAATCGGCCTGCGAAATGCTGGTTGAATTGAAGGTGTTGGTCTCCAGAATATCAGCTCCGGCTTCCAGAAATTCAGCATGAATGGCCCGGATAACTTCGGGTTTGGTTACCGACAATAAATCGTTGTTGCCATTCAGATCGTACTGAAAATCGGTAAAAATGGTCCCGCGGAAATCATCTTCCGACAGGCGGTGTTGCTGAATCATGGTTCCCATGGCGCCATCGAGCACCAAAACCCGCGATTCGAGTTCGTGTTGTATATCTTTTTTCGTTGTCATCATTATACTGTTTTTAAGCCAGTCACGTCATCCTGAACTTGTTTCAGGATCTCCTGTTTAATCTTCAGATCCCGAAATAAATTCGGGATGACAGGTCGTGTATGGCTATTTTATCAATTTCATTTCATACTTGCCCCGGATTCCGATTTTGTCGCCACAAATAACGACGGCAGAAAGTATCTCCGGAAACTCTGCAGTTTGATCGGTTACTTTCTGAACATCTTCCGGAGTTTTTACCCGGTTTCCAAATCCCGTTGCAAAAGCATCGGCCAGAGCGGTATTCCGGCAAACAATCATCACCGCGTCAGCCTTGCCAAAACTTACCGAGGGGCCAACAGTCCCGGCCGAAGTGCAAACTCCGAGCGGTGAATCTGCTGCCTGAATTTCAACACCGATTTTCTCCGACAAGGGCGAATTTCCGGCATAAACCGACATCAGTAAATTTCGCTCAATTTTCAGGAAAATATCCCCTCCATTTTCAACCACCAATTCCTGAATATCAAATTGCTCCATCAAATTGCGGCCAACAGCTTCGGAAAATGCTCCCGCTACTGCTGCCATCGGACCAACATTTGCCCGGTTTGCAGCTTCAGCCATACCCTTAACAATCTCAGGGGCATTCGGTTCTGAAGCAAGTGGCTCAAGACTTTTTCCATAGACCGGATCCTTCAGGATATATTCTTCCAGCACCGATCTTAATTCCTTTATTTTCAGCAACACAACCGTTTTCATTTCTTCGCGGAAAGAAGCCGGATCGACGCCAATCCACAAATCAGTTTCCTTGTAAGTCACCACAAACGACCGAAACCTTTCGGTGGAATATTGAGAGCGATATGTTCTTAACTCAAAACTCAAAGCATATCTGTTATTTGGATGAAAATTTAAAAATTACTGCAGAGGACACAGAGAGTATTCACAGAGAAAACAGAGTGCATATAATTGTCAAATCTTCTTTTGGATTCTGTGTTTCCCCTGTGTTCTCTGTGGTTAAACATTTTTTATTCCCGAAAATCGATCTCAAACAAATTTAACGGGCAGGCCGGAACGCACAATTCGCACACGATGCATTTTTCGGAATCGAACTGCAATTCCCAGGTTTCAGGATGCATTTCAAGTGCCCCGGCAAAACACACCGCGGTACAGTTTCCGCAACTGATGCACCGTTTATGATCCCAGGTAATTTTCTTGTTTAACGGTTCGCAGCTTACCTGATTTTCTTCGAGCCAGGCAATTCCTTTTTTCAGGTTGGTGCCGGTTCCTTCCATTTCGAGCACCAGGCTACCGGTTTTTCCAGGCCAGACTTCAGCCCGGAGAATGTTGATCCGGATATCAAACTCTTTCACCAGCTGATAACTCAGCGGTTTGTCGCCGCTCTGTGAAGGAAATTTCAGCACATATCTTTTTTTCTGCATTTTCATCTCAGGTAATTTACAATTTGCTCATTTACAATTCACTATTCAAAGAAGAACGTCTCAATGCTTTTGTTTTTTAAGCCCTCCCTTAGGGGAGGGTTTGGGAGGGGCTTTTTTATTTAAGCGATTTCAGGGATGTATTTTTAGGAAACATCTGAACCGGTTTGCTGATTTCAAACTCGCCGGACAGAATCGATTTCCGGAGAATTTCTGCAATTTCCCGGGCTTTTTTCAGGCTCGAAACCGGGGCAGTCCGTATCTTTTTTCCCTGAACCTCAATTTCTCCGGAACGCAGTTCGGCATAAGTTACGCGGCCCAAAAGCGGGGTCCCTTCCACTCCATAATCAAGAACAGAAGTGGTGATCTGTTCGTTACGGATCGAAACATGTTTGGCGATATCAGCATTAAGAACCGGAATCGGAATGCCAATTCCCACGAACAAGCTCACTCCATATTTTTCGTAATACGCTGCCTGCAAAAATTCGGACGACATTTCCTTCAGGTTTCCGATTACGGCCAGTGTTGCTGAATTGCTCACGGGCACACCAAACTCATTTTTCGGTTTCGAAGTGTTAAACTGGGTTCCCGGCCAAACAACAAAACCCTGGGTTCCGCCCAGAAAAATGCGCGTTCCGATGCCAATCGTTTTCATTTCAGGATCATTCAGCAGCGGACTTAATTCTCCGGAAGTAGAATAAGTTGCATTGCGCATGTTCGGGAGCAAACTGCCCATGTAGGTGTATTTCATTTGCGAGGTGGAATTCACCGCCACATTGTAATTCTGGTAGGCATTGCGCGGATTGAACAGGAAAATCTCGTTCACCGTATCCTTGTTGATCGTTGTTTTGATGTGTTTCCGGGGATAACAATCGGTGCCTTTTCCCCAGGCTTCCAGTTCAATGTCTTTTCCGTCAACCAAATCCTGAATGAGGTGTGCCCCGCCGTATTTCGGATTATCCGGATCGCAGGCTGTTGCGCCAATGTAGGTGTCGACAGCTGCCAGTCCTTCGTAAACCGGCACTCCGTTCAGCCGTATTTTTTCCATCCGGATGGGTGGATCGGCATGACCAAAATTGATGAACGCGCCCGACGAACACATGGCTCCAAATGTTGCAGTGGTCACCACGTCAACCTTTTCGGCAATCTCTTCAGGAGTGGCTGTTAGAGCCATTTGCGAAACTTCTTCGGCAGTGAGCACCACTGCTTCACCACGCCGGATTTTTTCGTTAATTTCTTCGTATGTTT
Organism: Prolixibacteraceae bacterium; assembly: GCA_049277435.1. Taxonomy (GTDB): domain Bacteria; phylum Bacteroidota; class Bacteroidia; order Bacteroidales; family Prolixibacteraceae; genus Aquipluma. The sequence continues at coordinate 5,037 of JBASYJ010000232.1, read as the reverse complement.
TTTGAATGCCCATATCTGTATTTACGATTTTTTATTTACGATTTGCGATTTAACGCGAAGACGCCAGGATTCAAAGTTTATTTTGTCAGGCAGCTTTGAATCTTTGCATTTCAATTGAAAAATTATCAATTGTTTAGCACATGCAGCCGTTTGCAAAATGCATGAAACTGAGGAGATGTAGTTTTGAATGTTTTTTCATTGGTTCTGTTTAAATTATAATTCCGTTTCCGGCCGGGTATTGGCACCGTTTCCGTCATTCGACGGAGGGTTGCCAGAGCTTCGTTGAGCCCGATCTCTCCACTCTTCTTTATAATCAAACAATCAAATTCCGGAGGATTATTTGATAATGAGTACAAAAATAAGTTCTAAAAACCGATTTATCAAACAAATCAATGAATTGCCTCGTTTTTTTAAGCCAGATTTGATTTTTGATAACAGATTTCTGAAATCGGACGATATGTTTTCTGCAAGTTTCAGCCGGAAATCTTTCGATTTGGTTAACTTTAGAATTTGGTTCTGGAATAAAATTTCGGATTCAAAACCAAAAATTAATGGATATCTTTTCCAAGATTTTTTATTAATGCCAGAAAGTAAAACAATAGCAGATTTCATACAGTCACCTCCTTCCAGAAGTAACGGACTATTTGCCGATTTCAGAAATTTTCTCTGGAACAAGCCCAAAATCCGGACCCAGATTAAGTTTAAGACTGAGGAAAAAAGGCTGGAATACAATCAGCGGATTTTGCAGCGGGTAGGCGAGGGCGTCGACCGGTATTCGGTTTTGAATGTTCACCGGATCGGAATTGAAGCGCCGGTGAGTTATGTTTTTAACGAACTTCTGAACTGGAATGGAGATTCAACCTGCTGGCCCAACCACATCGCCAAAGTTGAGCGCATTGACGACAACATTGAAGAAATCCGGATTCTGCCATTCGGCTGGAGAAAATATCCGTTTGGCTTTAAAAGGAGTTTTTTCGGAATGAGTTTTATTCCACTGTTTCTTCTGAATTCAATTCGGGTGAAACGGGTTCCGGATGCCTTCGATTTTGACAATGCCCGCTATCTGCTTTATAAATGCAGCGGGGGATACCCGATTGGAATTTTTATGATGTATGTGCGGTCATCAATTGCCGACATGGGCGAAACTGAGCAATCGCAATTGTTTTTTACCGTTGGTTTTAATTTTTACGGAAAGGAATACCGCTCGCGCTGGTCGTTTTTAAACAGGATATGGGAAGGCGTTCATAACCGGGTAACCACCAATGTTTTGAACCGGATCAAACAATTGAGCGAATGGCGGATCGAAAAAATGGAAACCGGAATTTATCTAAATCCGGACCTTTAAGCTGATTCGCGGTTCAATCGTTTATTTTTTCCCGGCGCCATAAATTACCAAAACAATATTCCAGAATAGTCTGGCTAAGATCAATGGATTTAATGTCCGGAGTAGAATATTCCGGTATGGTGCACTTCCGGTAAAGGTATCCCACAGCAAGGTGCTCATTTCGCGTTTCCCTCTTTCTTTTTCCTGCTCTTCGACAACCATTTTAAAAAGTGTTTTTTTCAGGAATGATGATTTCTGAATAATGGTAGTGGTATAAAAAATTAATTTCCCAACCGCATTGTCTTTATCGAGTTTGGAGCATTCAGGCTGGTAAAAACGATGGAACTTCTTCTGAGAAATGCCTTTCTTCAGCGCAGTTTCAGCCGCAGCTTTTGCCGTGATATAGGCGGCGCCAATCCCATTTTTGTACAGTTTTGAGGAGGCCGAATCGCCAATCAATACAATGCGGTTGGCATACGGATTTTTTGCATTTTTAATGTTAATCGTTGGAAAACACTGGCATGGATTGATTGGTTTTAATTCGGTTCCTTCCGGGAAACAGGTTTTCACCGTTTCCGAATTCAGGAATCGCTGCACCATTTCTTCCTTGATTTCATTACCCAGCAAAACAAGAGTTACATAACTTCCTTTTGGGATCAGGGCGCCGAATTTTATTCCTGAAAGGTTTAACAAAAACACATGCATTGAATTCCCGAAATGCCTCGTAATTTTTTCAGTTTCGAGGTAATATTCGGCAATAAAGGTCCGGGTGGTTTCAGGTGGAATGAAGTTGGGAACGATTTTTTTGAACAGATTGACCGACCGTGGATTTAAACCCGTAGCACCAACAATTAAATCGTATTCCCGTTTCGACTTGTTTGAAATGACGGTCATTTGATCCGGGCTGGTTTTCAGGTCGGTCACTTTTTCCTGAAGAATACGGGCTCCTTTCGATTCGCAAAGTTCGAGCAAATAACCATCGAAACTGCGCTGGCTGGTAATGGTTGCACCCGTTGGGCCCGATCCCCGAAACATGGAAACAATGCGTTGTTCCTTCAAATGCGTTTCGATAACCGTTGAGCCGTGCTCGAGGTGGAGCGTGTAGGATTCGATTCCCCGCCGGATGACTTGTGGCGGGAGTATAATGCCATCGGATTTGAGCATTTGAACCAGCGATTCGGACACAATTCCTCCGCAATGATTGCAGCCTGATGGGCCTGTTTCTGCAAAATTCTTAAATTCATATATGTCGATTTCGATCTTTAGGTTCAATCTGGCTGCCAATTCGTAAGCAAAAAAAGTGAAAAAACTACCCGCAGGACCGCCGCCAACGACTGCGATTCGGGAACCGTCGTGAAGAGTAAATTTCTTTTTTTTCTTTTTTTTCATAAGCCAGATATGCCTTTAGTTTTTCACCGAACGAGCTTAAATATAATTAAATACTGATCATTTTGATGATTCAGATTTTCATCCGGGCTTTTCTTCAGAAAAAGCCACCGATTTTTCGAGTATTCGTTGAAAATTTAACTATTCCTGGCAATTGTTCAGGAATAAAAAAGATAGCGAAAATTCTGAACTCCTCCTTTCATCAATAATTTTTACATTTGCAGCATAAAAAATTAACGATCATGATTCAGGAAATACAGATATACAACACACTCACCCGAAAAAAAGAAGTTTTTGAACCGCTGGTTCCCGGCAAGGTAGGTTTGTATGTGTGTGGTCCAACTGTATACGGTCCTCCTCATCTGGGTCATGCCCGCTCGGCCATCAGTTTCGATCTGGTCTTCCGTTTCCTGAAACAGATTGGCTACAAAGTCCGCTATGTGCGAAACATTACCGATGTTGGCCATTTGGTGGCCGATGCCGACGAAGGCGAGGACAAAATTGCCAAACAGGCAAAACTCGACGAACTGGAACCGATGGAAGTGGTGCAGAAATACACCAACATGTACCATCAGGCGATGGAATTACTTAATCTGGAATCGCCCAGTATTGAACCGCGCGCCTCGGGGCACATCATTGAACAGATTGAGGAAGTGAAGAAAATCCTGAATTCCGGATATGCCTACGAAAGTAACGGGTCGGTGTATTTTGACGTGGAGAAATTTGCCGGCGAAAATGAATACGGCAAACTCTCCGGACGAAAAATTGAAGATCTGATTCACAATACCCGGACATTGGATGGTCAGGATGAAAAACACTCCGGACTTGATTTTGCGATCTGGAAAAAAGCGCAACCCGAACACATCATGCGCTGGCCTTCGCCCTGGGGTGACGGATTTCCGGGCTGGCACATGGAATGTACAGCCATGAGCTGCAAATATCTGGGCGAAACTTTTGATATTCACGGAGGTGGAATGGATCTGACTTTTCCGCACCACGAAGCTGAAATGGCACAGGCGCAAGCCGCCCACGGAAAACCGGCAGTTCGTTACTGGATGCACAACAACATGATTACCCTGAATGGGCAAAAGATGGGCAAATCGCTCGGAAATGCCATTTCGCTCGAACAGTTTTTTAGCGGCGATCATGCCTTGCTCGAAAAAGCCTATTCACCGATGACCATTCGCTTTTTTATGCTTCAGGCGCACTACCGCAGCACGCTTGATTTCTCGAACGAAGCCCTTCAGGCATCCGAAAAAGGCCTGGAACGTTTGATGAAAGCCGTTTCCAGAATTGATGATTTGCCGGTTTCTGAAACTTCTTCAGTAAACATTCAGGAATTAGCCGGAAATTGTTTTGCTGCCATGGCCGACGACATGAACAGCCCGATAGCGATTGCCGGATTATTCGAAGGCGTGAAACTGATTAACTCGGTTGCCGATGGAAAATCAACAATTACTCTGGAAGATCAACTCGCATTGAAATCGCTGTTTCACACCTTCGTTTTCAATATTTTTGGACTGAAAGCTGATCTTCAGACAGAATCAGGCAACAGCGAGGTTCTGAGTGAAGTCGTTGAATTGCTGATGAAACTTCGTGCTGAAGCAAAAGCCAACAAGGATTGGGCGACTTCGGATAAAATCCGCAACGAACTGGCAGCAATTGGTTTCGACATTAAAGATGGTAAAGATGGCGTAAGCTGGGAGTTGAAAAAGTAAAGACTGAAGCAGTTAAATTTGTTGCAGCAAACCCCAATTATTGTCTATTTTAGATCCATATGAATTCTATTGCATTTGTTGACACGGAGATTGAGCCGAAAAGCCGAAAGATTCTTGACATTGGAAGCGTCAAGGGTGATGGCAATTCATTTCATTCCAATTCAATAACTGACTTTATTAAGTTTTTAACAGGGACAGAGTTCATTTGCGGACACAATATTCTAAATCACGATATACATTATATTCATAAAGCTATCACAGATGCTAACGTAAATTCTGGCAACATCATTGACACTTTGTTTCTATCCCCTCTTTTGTTTCCAACAAAGCCCTACCATGCTTTGCTTAAAGACGACAAGATACAAACTGAAGAAACGAATAATCCGCTTAATGATTCTATAAAAGCCAAAGACCTTTTCTTTGATGAAGTTTCTGTTTTCAATAAAGCAGACGATAAACTTAAACAGATTTTTTATTTGCTATGTCTCTAACCCCAATTAATTGGAATAAATTTGAGAAACAGTTTGACTGTTTTTGATAATTAACTTTCGAATATTTTCATTCGCCAGCAGATAATCAAAGATAGCCGAACCTCCGTCTTTGTCAAGG
>JBASYJ010000231.1:0-1622 GCA_049277435.1 Prolixibacteraceae bacterium | reverse complement strand
GGAGAACCGGTTTTATACCTGGAACGAAAATTAAACACCAACCGCGAAGGATTTCACATTTATTCCATCATCTGGTTTAATTCGGCTAAGCATTCCATTTTCGGGACTTTTTAGATGGGTGCGGAAGTTTCCAACTTCCGTTTTTATTGCGTAGGTTTTTAAAATGCGATTGGAAATCGCATCACCCAAGAGAAAGTCAGGGCTTCACTTGAAGTGAAACCCTGACTAAAATATCGTATAATGCGATTAGAAATCGCATCACCCTTTCTAGACTGAGTTCATGGCATTTACCGGATCGAGCCGGGAAGCTGAAAGTGCCGGAATAAAACCGGCCAGTACGCCAATCACACCGGAAATGGTCAATCCGAGTATAATATTTGCCATCGTTAAGGCGATGGTCATGTCGGCCACATAACTAAAAATGGTAGTGCCGATAAAAATCAGGAGCAATCCTATAATTCCACCTACCAGAGACAAAACCACTGCTTCGAAAATAAACTGTAGCAGGATAAAATATTTTTTTGCACCAATGGCTTTCTGAATACCGATTATTTTGGTTCGTTCTTTTACCGATACGAACATGATGTTTGCAATCCCGAAACCACCGACCAGAATACTGAATCCACCAATGATCCATCCGGCGAAATTGAAAACTTTAAAAAAGGCATCAAACCGCGTCGAGATCAGGCTGACTTCATTGATCGCGAAATCGTTTTCTTCCAAAGGTTTTAGCCGGTGCAGCGTCCGCATAATTCCTTCGAGTTCGGCGATAAATTCATCGCGGTCGGCAGATGGTTTAGCTTTCACATTGATGGTTTGTCCCTGGTCGCGGTCGCGCACATCCACCATATTCATGGCATAAACCACCGGGATATGCACCCGCTTGTCCATGCTGGTGCCAAACATATCAGTTCCCTGTTTGGTATATATGCCAACAACCAGAAACCGGTGTCCCTGTATTTTGATCATTTTGCCCACCGGATCATTTTTGTCAAAAAGCCGGTTTGCAAGTTCGCTTCCGAGAATGGCAATCGGCGCTCCTGAATTTGATTCCGATTCGGTAAAATATCTTCCTTTCTCAATTTCGAGGCTCCAGGTACTAATCAGATCGTGGGTTGTTGCCAGGATTTCAGTATTTTCAGCTTTGCTGTTCTCATACTGAATGGTGCGGTTGAAGCCAAAAAAGTAAACAGCATCTTCCACATTACGCGACTGACGTACAATCTCTTCCGCTTCGTCCATATTCGGAACCGGGCGATTTAGGTATTTCCACCAGGGATATTCCGATTCACCTTCAGGAGGAGCCCAGGGCCATTTTTGGATGTAGACCATGTTACTTCCCAGCGAATTCAGGCTATTTCGAATGTAATTTTCTAAAGAATCAATCACTGTAAAAACCGAAATAATGGCGAAAATGCCGATGGTAATCCCCAACAACGAAAGAAACGTGCGCAGTTTATTCCCCCGAAGTGAACCAAATGCGAACGAAAAACTTTCCAATATTAACCTTGTTAAAAGCATATTCTTCAATTGAAAGGTAAATAACCAAATCTCTGAATCCGAAAAATTAGTGCCGTTTTTCTGAAATGATTACAGTTTTGGCGCTTAAAATTCAAAATTAG
>JBASYJ010000230.1:0-6966 GCA_049277435.1 Prolixibacteraceae bacterium | reverse complement strand
AAACAATCTGGCACACAGAATTTCCAATTCTACGTACCTCTCCCACCCCAATGTTTTTACTTTCAAAGAAAGTAAGGGAACAAAACATTAAAGTGGTCATTACTGGTGAAGGAGCTGATGAGTTTTTGGCAGGATACAATATTTTTAAAGAAAGCAAAATCAGACGTTTTTGGGCCAATGAACCCAACTCCAAATTCCGACCCCGCCTGTTGGCTCAATTGTATCCCTACATTCCAATGTTAAAGGAATCGTCAGACCTGGCTTTAAAAATGTTTTTTGGATATAAACTTAATGACACTGAAAATCCAGCATATTCGCATTTATTACGATGGAATAACACAAGCCGTTTGAAATCATTTTTATCCAATGATTTTTCAAGTTCCCTGAATGGCAAAAGTTCAATCAATGAAATTTACAAAACGCTACCGGAAAATTTCGAAAACTGGAGCAGTCTTTCTAAATCGCAGTATCTTGAAGCGACCATATTTATGTCGGGATACCTATTATCTTCGCAGGGCGACCGCGTAGCGATGGGCAATTCGGTCGAAGGCCGTTATCCTTTTCTTGATTACCGGGTCATTGAATTTTGCAACAATTTGCAGGATAATCAAAAATTGAACTGTCTGAATGAAAAATTCATTCTCAAAAAATTAAGTGCAGGAAGAATTCCTCCCTCAATCACACAAAGACCCAAACAAGCCTATCGTGCGCCAATTTCGGGCAGTCTTTACGCTCCAAATAAACCGGATTACATCAAAGAAATACTGGAAGATTCGGCTATTCGGTCGTATGGAATATTTAATCCTGAAAAGGTGAAAACATTGCTTGGAAAAATCGATAATCAGGGCATGAGTTCGGAAGTTGATGAAATGGCCTTAGTGGCAATTTTATCGACTCAATTGCTTTATAAAATGTTCATTCAGGAACCAATTGTTGCAGATGTTTCCAAGCTTAAGAATTATCGGTTAATTGACTCATCAAATTCAATATAACTCCAAAGCCTTTTCGTTAAAATTTCTTGTGTGATTTATAGGATGAAGGCTAAAGTTATCATTTAAGTTCATGCTTTTTTAAATTACTTTTTGTAAATTTATTAGTCATGAAAACAGAAAAAACGAAAATATTACCGGGTAAGGAATTTGAGCTAAACATCAAAAATTCAAGGGAACCTTACGAAATTATATACGCGAATCCCAGCGACGAAGAAATTCATCTGAAAATATTAAAAAGTACCAGAATTAATGTCAGAATGGCTCGCTGGTTTCTTGATTATGAATACAACCAGTTATTATGGTCGGATGGAATATTTGAGATTCTGGAATTGGATCCACGGCAAAATGGTGCAAATATAAATACGTTTCTGGAAGTAATTCATCCTGAAGACAGACAAATTAAACGACAAGCAATTGAAGATCTGAAAATTTCACGAAAAACAATCGAAATTAATTATCGTCTGCTTTTTAGTGATAAAAGAATCAAATGGATCAATGAAATCTGTAATACCGATTTTGATCAGAATGGTCATCCTGTCAGATCGATTGGAGTTATAAACGACATCACCAAACATAAACTTTCCGAAGAAGTTTTCAAGCAAAAGGAGGAACAGTTAAAAAATCTGGTTGACTCAATTCCGTTGGGAATCGCCACTCTTGTCAATAATAAATTTGAGTACCTGAATTCTACCGGAGTACATTATTTCGGTGGTCAGAATTCAGCTCAACTAATGGGGAAAAGTTATGCAAAAACTGTTTCGCCAAAATCGAAAAAGATACTTCAAAAAAACATTGAAAAAATTAAACACGGTCAGTTTGTATCTCCATTTGAGGTGAAGTTTAAAAAATTAAATGGATTGGAATTCGATGCAGAGCTTACCTTGATGAAAATCCAATATGAGAGCAATGATGCCATCCAATTTTTTATTAACGATATCAGTGAGCAAAAAAGAACAGCATTAATTCTTCAGGAAAATCAGGAGAAATTTAAATCGGTAACCACAAATATTTCGGACGTGATATGGACAATCGACACATCAGGAAATTTCACCTATGTCAGCCCGTCTATTAAAAGTTTAATTGGTTATTGGCCTGAAGAAATAATCAACAAACATTTTTCAATATTTTTAACTCCCAAATCAGCAAAACTCACCAAAAACATTCTTAAGAAAAGCCCAGAAAGGTTTAAAAATCTCAAAAGTTCAATGCCAGGAAAGATTACTGCAGAATCCATTTGCAAAGATGGAAAGTTGAAATGGACAGAAATTACAGCGAATCCCATGTTCAATTCAAAAAACGAATTTTATGGGTATTCCGGAATATGCAGAGATATTACTGACCGCATTAAGGCTGAACAACTTCAGAAAGAGAATGAAACACATCTAAAAGAACTGATTGAAACGAAAGATAAGTTCTTTTCATTAATTGCCCACGATCTGCGAACCCCTTTCAATAGTATTATTGGTTTTCTTGATTTAATTTTGAATAACTATAACGATATCAATGATTTAGAAAAGAAAGATTATTTGTATCTGATTCAGGAAGATGCAAACAAGACTTTAAAATTATTAAATAATCTTCTGGAATGGGCAAAGGCTCAAACTGGTAATATTTCAATAAATCTTCGCACTCTGAAGCTCCTTCAGGTATTGAAAAATATAGGAAAAAACTTTGAATCTTCCTTAAAACTGAAAAAACTGCAATTGCAAATTTCAGTACCCGAAAACCTCCAATTATATGCTGATGAGAATATGTTGACAACTATTTTTCAAAACCTGATTAGCAATTCCATTAAATTTTCTTTTGAAGGCCAATCAATTGTTATCAGCGCAATTCACAAATCCAATGGCATTGAAATTTGTGTTGCTGATTCAGGAATTGGAATGCATGAGGAAGCCAGAAAAAATCTTTTCGATATAAGCAAGAAAATTACGAATCCCGGAACAGCGAACGAAAAAGGAAGCGGATTGGGCTTAATCCTTTGTAAAGATTTCATCGAAAGACACCACGGAACAATTGAAGTAAAAAGTGAATATGGCAAAGGCAGTCAGTTCATTGTCTTTATTCCGGATGAACATTAATTTGAATTTCCATACCTTATATACCTCCAATCCCGGATTTGAAATAGAATTCAATTCCCTGTGTAAATCAGAATACCCTAAAAGTATTATCGCAGTATAACATTGCATTCGGGTACATTCAAAACAATTTCCGGTGATACAACTGATTACCAGTTCTATTTAATAATCATTGAATGAAATGAAATACAATAAACTGTAATTCAAAGAAATGCAATATAAATACCAAGACAAAAAACTTATATCAAGTGCGGGATATTTATCCGATTTATCAACCTGATTTAAAATGAATACAACAACATCAAAAATACTTATTGTTGACGATAACACATTTTATCTGAAGCTATTAAAAACCATCCTCAATGAAGTTGATGCAGAAATCTATATGGCAGGTTCCGGGATGGAAGCATTAAAATTGATCCATAAAAATGATTTTGCCTTGGCTATTCTGGATATCCAGATGCCCGACATGGATGGATTTGAACTGGCTGGTCAGATCAGGAAAATGAATAACCGTGATTTGGTTCCCATCATTTTTTTGACCGCCTATTTTTCTGACGAGTTACAAATGTTTAAAGGATATGATCACGGGGCGATAGACTATCTGACAAAACCGGTAAACAAGATCATTTTCTTAAGTAAAGTAAAAATCTTTCTTCACCTCGATCAGCAGAAAAAAAATCTGATTCAGAGTAAGTTTTCAATTCAAAAGTCGAAGATAGAATTAGAGAATAAGCAAAATGAGTTGAAAATGCAAAACATTACCCTCAGGCATGCTCAGGCTGAAACCGAGGAATCAAGGAAAAAATACATTAAACTATATGATTTTGCACCAACCGGATATTTTACCATCAATAAAAAAGGAATAATTGAAGAAATTAATTACAAGGGAGGTATGTTACTGGGCGAAGAACCTTCAAGTTTAATTAACCGCAATTTCAAAGAATTTATTTCGGAGGAGATGAGTTTAATCCTGGATGAATTTCTGGTCAATATTTTTAATGACCAGGCAGAAAATGGGTTGGAAATTAAATTAAAATCTATAAAAAATAAAACAATCTATGTGTTTCTTCAGGGTGCATTGACTGACAAAAGGAGAAAATGTTTGTTATCGATGGTAGATATCACAGATCGGAAGGAGGCTCAGATTGCACTTCAGGAGTCTGAAGAACTATATCATTCATTGCTGAAAACTTCGCCGGATGGAATTATCCTGATTGATTTAACCGGCAAAATCACTGAAGCGTCAGACATTGCAATGAATTTAATCTCCGGAGAAGATGTGCATATTGAAGGAATGAGTTTTAGAAATTTTGTCCCTCGGGATTCACTGAAGACATACCTGAATATTTATCGAAAGACTCTTCTTGAAGGAATGGTTCAGAATCATGAAATCAAACTCAACCGGGTTGATAAAACGGAATTTGCGGGTGAAATCAGTGTTTCACAGATAAAAGGTCCAAATAATGAATTAAAAGCCTTTATGGCGGTAATCCGAAATATTTCTGAAAGGAAGTTGTTCGAAAAACAATTAAGGCATTCTGAAAGAATGGCCGGTATCGGAGAATTGGCTACTGGTATGGCACATGAGATAAATCAGCCATTAAATACAATTTCGCTAATCATCGATAACATTGTTTTTACACTCGAAAATCAAAGCTTAACAGAAGATTATTTAAAAACCAAAATCAATAAAATCTTCGATAATATTAACCGAATAAAAAAGATTATCGATCACGTCCGGACTTTTTCAAGAGATCAGGATGATTTTAGCCTTGCCGAATTCAGTATAAACCAAAGTATTCACAACAGTGTTTCCATGTTGGCCGAACAGATAATCAACAAGGACATTAAACTTACCTTCAATCCGGATGCCTCAATACCAAAAATAATGGGGAATGTTTACCGGTTTGAACAAGTAATCCTTAACATGCTGGTAAATGCTAAAGATGCTATTGATGATAAGAAAAGAGAAAATGGTAAAAACGTCCAAAAACGAATAGATATTTATACAAAAAAGATTGAAAAACAAATAATCATTGAAATAAAAGACAATGGAACCGGTATCGATTCCAAAATTATTGACAAAGTAATTTTGCCTTTTTTTACAACCAAGCCACCCGGTCGTGGAACTGGTCTGGGACTATCCATCTCATATGGAATAATTAAGGAATTAGGAGGTGATATTGAAATTAAAAGTAATCCTAAAATAGGAACTTCAATTTTTATTAAACTTCCGGGACATTAACCTAGTACAAATTTTACTTTATGCCTATTCTTTTTAATAATTCAGGTAGAACAGAAAATTTTCAGCTAAATTCTCAGCTGAAAGTTCTGGTGATCGACGATGAAATAAATTTCACCGAAGAAATTGAAGAGTTTCTGCAAAATCAAGGCTATATCTCCTTTACGGCGAATAATGTACATAAAGGCAGAACAATTTTGAAGAATCAGAATATCGATTTGCTAATACTCGATATTCGGTTAAAAGGAGTGAATGGCCTGGATATTTTAAAGGAAGTTAAACAAACCTATCCAAAACTGGAGGTGATAATAGTATCAGCACATGGTGATATGGATTCGGTAATAACTGCCCTTAGAAACGGTGCCATTGATTACCTGAAAAAACCGTTCCGGCATACTGATATCCAGATTGCGATTCAAAGGACGAGAAAATTCCTTGATCTGCAACGGGTAATTACCAGTATGGAAGCCAAAAACTCGCTGATCTCAAAAAGCCTTCAGGAAAAAATAAAGCGTGATTTTATAGGTGAAAGCAAGCAAATCAAACAAATTCTTGAAATGGCCATGACTGCCGCCAGGTATAAGGATACGAGCGTTTTAATCACTGGTGAAAGCGGTACAGGAAAAGAAAATATAGCCCGCATCATTCATTACGAGAGTGCCAGAAATGAAAATATTTTTTGTGCTGTAAACAGTAGCGCCATAACCGATTCGTTGTTGGAAAGCGAATTCTTTGGTCACAAAAAAGGATCATTTACCGGAGCAATAAATGATAAAAAAGGATTTTTTGAAGTGAGCGACCAGGGAACTTTGTTCCTGGACGAAATTGCAGACATGCCCATCAACCTTCAGGCAAAAATACTGCGGGCGATAGAGGAAAAAACAATCACACGGGTTGGGGAAACTGAACCAATCGCAACCGATTTCAGGATAATTGCCGCTACTAACCACGATATTGCCAAGTTGATCGAAGAGAAAAAATTTCGACTCGATTTGCTTCATCGACTGAATACAATTCACATTCACATTCCGCCATTGCGTGAACGAATTGAAGACATAGAGCCACTTTTAAAGCATTTTACAAACGAATTCGCACGTAAGTTAAACAAACCTGTACCCGTTATCGAAAAAGATGCAATAACCCTTCTGTTGAATTATTCTTTTCCGGGAAATGTTCGTGAATTAAGAAATATGATCGAGCGTGCAATCATTCTTTGTAAAACCGAATCTTTGCGGGCCAATGATTTTCAAGCAAAAGATAATCTAGACTCAGAATTCGAAAAGGAAAAGGAAAAGATAAATTACAATCTGGAGGAAAATGAACAAAGACTAATTCGGCTGGCGCTTGAAGAAATGAACTTCAACCAGAATAAAGCAGCAGAATTACTGTGTATCACGCGTGATGCACTGATCAGACGAATGAAAAAATACAACATCAAAGTTTCAAAAAGTACAGGTACTACTGAAAATGACTGAGAGAAATCTTTTATAATAAGTAACTCACAGCCTTTTTGTAAAACCATTCATTGATTCCACTCCGAAAAGTTATATTTGTTTTTAATTAATTAATAATCAGATATTTAATTGTGTATTTAAATTGTTTATGTATCTTGCTTTCATAATAAAAAGAGCAACAAATGTTTAAAAAATCG
>JBASYJ010000229.1:0-77135 GCA_049277435.1 Prolixibacteraceae bacterium | reverse complement strand
CACAACAGCTGGTCGGGAGTACTTTGGGACGGAAAAACTTTATTTGAAGCTCCAACTTACCAGATTACCGACATAGTTGACCGTGTGGGTGGTGGCGATTCGTTTATGGGAGGATTAATTTACGGATTACTAACTTATACGAATGATGATCAGAAAGCCCTGAATTTTGCTGTTGCAGCCTCATGCTTAAAACACACCATTTATGGCGATTACAACCAGGTAACTGTCGACGAAGTTGAAAAACTGATGGGTGGAGACGCCTCAGGCCGGGTAGCACGATAATTTTGAATTATTAATGCTTAATTATGAATGATAAATTCTAATTTTCAAGATCCAGTATCGAAGTGTATTGGATCTTGAAATTTGGAATTTTGAACTTGAAATATAAAATATGGCACGATTTACACGAATAGAAGTAGCATTAAAAATGAAGGAAACCGGAATTGTTCCTGTTTTCTACCATAAAGATGCAGAAGTTTGCAAGTCTGTATTAAAAGCTTGCTACGATGGAGGAATCCGCGTATTTGAATTTACAAATCGTGGAGATTTTGCTCACGAAGTATTTGCAGAATTAAACAAATGGGCAGCCAAAGAATGTCCTGAAATGATTTTAGGAGTTGGCTCGATTGTAGAAGGTCCGACAACCGCTTTGTACATTCAGTTAGGAGCCAGCTTCATTGTTTCGCCTTTGATTGATGAGGATATGGCTAAAATATGCAACAAACGCAAAGTGGCCTGGAGCCCGGGCTGCGGATCGTTAACCGAAATTGGCCGTGCTCATGAACTGGGATGCGAAGTCGTTAAAATCTTCCCGGGATCATCAGTTGGAGGACCGGAGTTTGTAAAAGGAGTTCTCGGACCGATGCCGTATGCGAGCATCATGCCAACCGGAGGTGTTTCGCCTGACGAAGCAAACCTGAAAGGCTGGTTTAAGGCTGGTGTTCATTGCGTAGGCATGGGATCACAATTATTTCCGAAGGAAGTACTTGAAAGTAAAGATTGGGCATTTATAACCGGTAAATGTAAAGAAGCTCTTGAAATTGTATCGAAAATCAGAAATAAATAATAACTAAACTTAAACTTATGACTAAACAACAAACACCAGTAGGGAAGTATCGGTTTCGAATTTTGGCCTTACTGTTTTTTGCCACTTCAATCAACTATTTCGACCGAAGTATTATTGGAGTTATGGCACCAACTTTACAGGAATTGTTTAACTGGACCAATAAGGATTATGCAGCGATCATGGTATCGTTTAAAATTGCATATGCACTTGGTCTGTTATCAATGGGTGGTCTCATCGACCGTGTTGGTACCAAAAAAGGTTATATGGTTTCTATCGGATTGTGGAGTATGTTTGGTATGCTGCATGCTGTTATTCGCCCTGCTTTCAGCTTAATCGGTTTTATTATGGCCCGGTTTGGACTTGGATTTGGTGAGTCGGGTAACTTTCCGGCAGCCATCAAAGCTGTTGCTGAATGGTTTCCAAAAAAAGAACGGGCATTTGCTACTGGAATTTTTAATGCTGCCACGAGCGTTGGTGCAATTGCAGCTCCATTTATTGTAGGTGCTATTGTACATCTGGACGGTAAAAACTGGCAATATCCATTCCTGATTACCGGTGTATTAAGTGCTATTTGGGTACTGTTATGGGTTAAAACCTATAAGAAACCAGAAGATCATCCGAAAGTATCTAAAGAAGAACTTGCATATATTGTTAGTGATTCAGAAATAGAAAATATTGAAAAACTTCCATGGAAAAGTGTTTTACCGAAGAAAGAAACCTGGGCGTTTTCATTGGCGAAAGTTACTGATGCAGTCTGGTGGTTTTACCTTTTCTGGGGAGCAAAATTTCTGGCAACTAAATTCGGTGTCAATTTAACTGACATTGCCCTTCCATTTTTTGTTATCTATATTATGGCTGATGGTGGTAGTATCCTTGGTGGATACCTTTCCGGAGCTTTTATCAAAACCGGATGGTCAGTGAATAAAGCCAGAAAAATTACGTTGTTGGTCTGTGCCCTGATTATTCTTCCGGTTAGTTTCGTAGCTATTACCGATAGTAAATGGATTGCTGTATTCCTGATT
This sequence comes from Prolixibacteraceae bacterium, assembly GCA_049277435.1. Taxonomy (GTDB): domain Bacteria; phylum Bacteroidota; class Bacteroidia; order Bacteroidales; family Prolixibacteraceae; genus Aquipluma. The sequence continues at coordinate 75,047 of JBASYJ010000229.1, read as the reverse complement.
GGACTCGGCGCTGCCGGTCATCAGGCATGGTCAGCTAATATCTTTACGCTTGTTTCTGATGTATTTCCGAAAAAAGCAACAGCATCTGTCGTTGGAATTGGTGGTATGATTGGTGCTTTGGCAGGTATGATAGGTGATATTTCATTGGGTTCAGTTTTGGATTCTGCGGGTAATTCAGGTTATTTCTGGGCATTTCTTCTGGCAGGATCGTGTTACCTGATTATTTTAGGTCTAGTACATTTGATTATGCCAAAAATGACTCCGTTGGATGAAAACCTAAATTACGTGGTTTCAAAATAGATTTTGTAAAAATATAGTTTATTGTGTGTAGTTTATAATGTTGATGAAAGAAGCAGGCTCCGGTCTGCTTCTTTTTTTTGCATTGGCACAGGTCATGATCGGGTACATTTTTGAATTGTATTTTCTGCCAGCAAATCATGAACCTGATTTTTTATTGTCTGAAATCTGTGTTGAAGAAAAACAGGTTTCGATAAAAACGATCAACTTTTGTTGGTATGGATTGTTTAAACACAAACTGCAATGATCTGCATGTTGTTTTTATTTTGTAACACACTATATGACGCGATTAAAAAAGATAGTTTTTTTTGTTTTTTTCCTTTTAACCATTTTTCAGGTTATGGGAAATTCAGTGGTGCAATTTAACAAACAAATCATCATCGTAGAAAATCATGAAAATGAACAAACAGCTTTTGATGTAATTGCAGGGGAAGTTGATTTGGAAGAAGATGAATTTGGTGTGAATACAATCTTTCTATGTGTCAGCTCATTGTTAACCGCAGAAAATATTCCCTCAAAGAAATATTGTTTTGAGGCCATATTTGACTCCAATTATTGGCAACCGCCACAAAACAACTGATTTAGCTTAAAATACTTCAAGCGGTACCCGCATCCTTCTGGGGATATGAGATCCTTCCGCAAATCAGTTTATTAAGGGATTATGAAGATTTATGGAATGACTTAAAACAGACTCTTTTGGTCTGTAGGTGTTATTTTATTCTTCAGTTATATCCTTTAATTATTATAAATTATTAAATATCAGAATCATGAATATATTGGAACAATTTGATTATCCGAAAAAAAAACAGGATAAAGAACATTTTAGTCATTTAATCCAGATGGCATTAGCTGATGGGATAATGGATGAATCAGAAAGGGAATTGTTATATAAATACGGATCAAAGCTTGGTTTCACCACTCCTGAAATTGAAAATCTGCTTGAGGCAGGTAAAATGCAGGCTTATATTCCACCATATGAACTGTCGAAACGTTTTGCACAACTATATGAAGTTATGAAAATGGTTTTTGCGGATGGAAAGATCAATACGAATGAAATGCGTCTTGCTACCGGTATTGCCTTAAAATCTGGATTTGTTGAACAGGATATACCCATTCTTATGGCTCTGCTGATGAATGGAATAAGAAATGGAGAAGACGAAGAGGAGCTTTTCGATTTGTATAAAAAAAGAAGAATTGTCAGATAATAAAACTCAATGATTATGACGAGATATGAAAAATTAATTGTGTTAAACCGCTATTACCGGATCACCAGATTCTATGGTTTTTTAAAAGATACTGCAGTAAAAGGAGGATTGGTAATTGTTCTGTTTGTCATGATTTTATTGGCACTTGAGTATTTCTTTCTGGATTTTAATGCTTTACTGAATACCTTGGTCGAAAGTTTTTCAGCGGTTTCAATCTTTCTCGTTTTTCTGATTTCTGAAACGATATTGGGTTTGATCCCTCCTGAAATTTTCATTGCATGGAGTTCTAAATCCAATTCGCCCTGGTTGTTTTTATTTATTTTGGCTGGCATGTCATATTTGGGAGGTGTCATTGCGTATGTTGCAGGTTCTCAATTAAGCAGGGTTCCTGCAATTCGAAATCATCTGGAAAATAAAATTTCGATACATGTTAAAAATCTTAAGAGATGGGGAGGTCTTTTTATTTTAGTTGGCGCCTTGTTGCCTTTACCACATTCTATGGTAAGTATGGCATGTGGATTAATAAAATATGATTTAAAGAATTACCTGATGTGGGCCCTTTTTCGGTTTTTCCGTTTTGTGTTTTATGCATTGATTATTTTTCAGGTATTTTAAGAACAAACATTTTCTTCACGTACAATTTCGCATAAAAAAGGCCGGTTCCAACTTAATGAAACCGGCCTTTGATTGTATATAAATCGTTAGTTATTCTTCCGGAGAAAGAAATTCATCGACATGGACAGCCGCAATTTTACCAGCTTCAATGGCACGAACAACTAAACTGGCACCAGCTTCAACATCGCCGCAGGCAAATATTTTGTCAACTGAGGTTTGTTTTTTAGCATTTACTTTAACGTTTCCACGTCCATCGTATGCCAAACCAAGCTCGTCGAGTAATCCGTTATGAACCGGCTGAGTGAATCCCATCGAAAGCAAAACCAAATCAACATCAACGATTTCTTCTGAACCGTGTTTTTCAGTCATGACCCAGCGTCCGGCTTCGTCTTTACCCCAATCAACAGTAACCAGTTCAACTTGTTTTACCGCACCGTTCTCGTCGCCGATAATTTGTTTGGTCGACAAGCTCCAGCGACGCTCACAACCTTCGAGATGCGAACTTGAAGTCCGCAGGGTGTTTGGCCAGTAAGGCCATGGATTGTTGTCAGCACGTTTTTCGGCTGGTTTTGGCAGGATTTCAATCTGGGTAACACTTCTTGCTTTTTGACGGATTGATGTTCCGACACAGTCAGAACCGGTATCACCACCACCGATAACCAAAACCCGTTTATCTTTTGCCAGAATGCTTACTTCATCAGCAAAAACTTCACCGGCAATGCGTTTATTTGATTGCGACAGGAATTCCATTGCAAAATAAACTCCGTTCAATTCACGTCCCGGAACCGGAAGATCACGGGCTTGTTCTGCTCCATTGGCCAGAACTACAGCATCGAACTGAGATAGTAATTCCTCGCGGGTGATATCCACACCAACATTGGTATTTGGCCTGAAAATGATTCCTTCTTCAAGGAAAATGGCCAGACGACGGTCGATCACTGTTTTGCTGAGTTTGAAATCAGGAATACCGAAACGAAGCAAACCGCCAATGGCACTGTTCTTTTCAAAAACTGTTACTTCGTGGCCAGCCTGATTTAAAAGGTCAGCAGCCGAAAGACCTGCCGGACCTGAACCAATTACAGCCACTTTTTTTCCTGTACGAACTTCAGGAATACGCGGAAGAACAAAGCCTAAGTTAAATGCGTGCTCAACCGTTGAGGCTTCATTCTCGCGAATGGTAACTGCTTCGTCGTGGATAGCCAGTACACATGATTTTTCACATGGAGCCGGGCAAACTCGTCCGGTAAATTCCGGAAAACTATTGGTTGAATGCAGCACTTCATAAGCCGCTTTCCAGTCTTTTTTGTAGATCATATCCTGCCACTCCGGAATTTTACTACCAACCGGGCAACCCCAGTGGCAGAATGGAATTCCGCAATCCATACAGCGTGAAGCCTGGTCGATACGGTCTTTATCGTCGAGTGTTTGTTCAACTTCACCGTAATCGTATATTCTGTCGTTCAGCGGACGATAACCGGCATCTTTTCGTCCTATTGTCATGAAACCTTTTGGATTTCCCATGGTAATTTAATTTTAAAATTTTTAGCTAATGATTCTTACTATTCGTGACGGGCAGGATCGTCTTCTGTCAACTGAAGTTTTTTCTCCAGTTCCTTCAGTTTTAATTCCTCCAAAACCTTCTTGTATTCGAACGGAATAACTTTCACAAATTGTGGAAGATATTCATCCCAGTTCGTAAGAATCGTAGCTGCCTTTGTACTTTGTGTGTACAGCAGGTGTTTGTTAATCATATCCTGTAATTCAATGATGTCGGCTTTGTCTTCAACAGGTCCGAGTTCGACAAGCCCCTTGTTACAGAAGTAGTCGAAGTTACCTTCCTGATCAAGTACATAAGCTATACCACCGCTCATCCCGGCAGCAAAGTTACGTCCGGTGGTTCCTAAAACAACTACGCGTCCGCCAGTCATGTATTCGCAGCAGTGGTCGCCACTACCTTCAATTACCGCTTTTGCTCCTGAATTACGAACAGCAAAACGTTCGCCGGCAACACCACGGATGTAAGCTTCTCCGGAAGTAGCTCCGTAGAATGATGTATTTCCAACGATGATGTTTTCTTCCGGAGTGAATGTTGAACCTGTTGGAGGAACAACGATGATGCGTCCGCCTGACAATCCTTTTCCGATGTAATCGTTGCTGTCGCCCTCAAGTCTGAAACTGACTCCTTTTACAAGGAATGCTCCGAAACTTTGTCCGGCAGTTCCGGTAAAATTGGCATTGATCGTATTTGAAGGAAGTCCTTCTTCTCCGTAACGTTTTGAAATTTCGCCGGATAACATGGCTCCAATGGTGCGGTCGACATTGCAGATCGGATGCGACAACCAAACTTTTTCTTTGCTTTTGATCGCTTTGTTGGCTTCACGAATCAAGGTGTGATCCAAATGCTCATCAATCGATTTGATATTCGGGAAGGTATTCCGGATATCGTATTTTTTTGCTTCTGCCGGCATGTAAAGGATTTTCGAGAAATCCATTTTTTTCATTTTCCAGTTCAGCACATCATTATTCTGTTCCAGAAGATCGGCACGGCCAACAATCTCGTCGAATGTTGCATAACCGATTTCGGCCAGGTGCTCACGAACTTCTTCAGCAATAAAACGGAAGAAATTGATCACATATTCTGAACGGCCAATAAAACGTTGTCTTAAAGTCTCATCCTGGGTTGCAATACCGGCAGGACAAGTATTCAGGTGACATTTCCGCATCATGATACAGCCCAGTGTAATCAATGCAGAAGTTGCGAAACCAAATTCTTCTCCACCCAACATTCCTAGAATGACTACATCACGACCGGTTTTCAACTGTCCGTCGACCTGTAGTTTTACACGTCCACGGAGGTTGTTCATCACCAAAGTCTGTTGTGTTTCGGCGATACCCAATTCAACTGGTAAACCAGCAAATTTGATCGAACTGGCCGGACTGGCACCTGTACCACCTTCAGAACCTGCAATAATTATCAGGTCGGAGAATGCTTTGGCCACACCGGCAGCAATAGTTCCGACACCATTTTCAGCAACTAGTTTTACCGAAACTTTAGCCTTTGGATTGGTAACTTTCAGATCATAGATCAACTGAGCCAAATCCTCAATCGAATAAATATCGTGGTGAGGAGGTGGTGAAATCAGTGTAATTCCGGGAGTGGAATTCCTGAGTTTGGCAATAATCTGATTCACCTTGAATCCCGGTAACTGGCCTCCTTCTCCGGGTTTTGCTCCCTGTGCAATTTTAATTTGTAATTCGTCGGCATTAACCAGGTAATTGTTGGTTACACCAAAACGGCCTGAAGCAACCTGTTTGATCGAACTGCGTTTATTGGTTTTGAAACGTTCGGCATCCTCACCACCTTCACCGGTATTGCTGCGTCCACCAATGGTGTTCAACGCAACCGCCAACGCTTCGTGAGCTTCCTTGCTGATTGAACCGTATGACATGGCACCGGTTACAAATCGTTTCATGATATTTTCAACCGGTTCGACCAAGGAAATGTCGATCGGATTGCGTTTGTATTTCAGACAACCACGGATGAAAGTTGGAAGTGCATTTTCTTCATCAACCTTTTTGCTGAATTCTTTGTAAACGCTGTAATCGTTGGTGCGGGTAGCCCATTGCAACAAACCTACAGTTTCAGGATTCCAGGCATGGTGTTCGCCATATTTGCGGTAATGGTATGTTCCGGAGCTTTCGAAGTTGTTATTTATCTGGTGTTTCTTTTTGCTGTAAGCTTCTTTGTGGAACATGGTTGTTTCCTGGCAAATTTCCTCGAATCCGATTCCGCCAAATTTAGAGGCAGTTCCGGTGAAATATTTGTCGATGATATCCTGGCTGATTCCCAAAGCTTCGAATAGCTGACAACCCTGGTAGCTGCGAAGTGTTGAAATACCCATTTTGGATAACACTTTCAGGAGACCTTTATCGATCGATTTGATGTAGTTGTAGCGGGCATCAGCATAGCTCAGTTTAATTTCACCGCTGTTAACCAGTTCATCGATCGCTGCAAAAGCCAGATATGGATTTACTGAACTTGCCCCGTAACCAAATAACAAAGCAAAATGAGCGACTTCACGGGCTTCTGCTGTTTCAACAATAATACCGATCTGCATCCTTTTTTGAGTCTGGATCAGGTGGTGATGAACGGCAGCAACAGCTAGCAATGATGGAATTGGAGCATATTCTTCTGAAATATTCCGGTCGGAAAGAATGATGAAATTCTTCTGGTCATCAACTGCTTTTTCAGCTTGTTTCAGCAAATCATCGAATGCTTTTTTGAAACCTTCCACACCTTCTTTAGCCGGATAAACCATTTGAAGCGTGGCGTGAGAGAACTGTTCGTGTTTCAGGTCTTTGATTTTACCTAAATCAGTATTGGTTATAATCGGATCGTCGAATTTGATCAGTTTGGCATGTTCCGGAGATTCGTCGAGAATATTGGAATGCAATGATCCGATGTAATTGGTTAACGACATGACCAGTCCTTCACGAATTGAGTCGATTGGCGGATTGGTAACCTGGGCGAATACCTGGCGGAAATAATTGAAGAAACGCTGTGGTTTTTCAGAAAAACAAGCCAGCGGAGTATCGTTACCCATCGAACTGGTTGGTTCAACTCCCGAAACAGCCATCGGTTTGATAATCATTTCCATGTCTTCTTTCGAATAGCCAAATACTTTCGAATAAGTTGCGAATTGATCGCCCATCGAAGAAGTTACACGCTGTTTTACTTCAATGTCGTCCATAACCAGACGATTTTCCTTCAGCCAGTTGGCATAAGGAGCACGGGAACTTAACTGGGCTTTTACTTCTTTATCCGGAATAATGATTCCTAATTTTGTGTCAACCAAAAGAATTTTTCCGGGACGTAAACGACCTTTTTCTTTTATTTCTTCCGCAGAAAAAGTCTGAACTCCAACTTCGGAACCCATCACGATCAAATCATTCTTGGTAATGATGTATCTTGAAGGGCGAAGTCCGTTCCGGTCGAGTGTTCCACCAATGTAACGGCCATCGGAGAATACCATTGAAGCTGGTCCGTCCCATGGTTCCATAATGGTTGAGTGATATTCGTAGAAAGCTTTCAGGCTATCTGGAATCGGGTTTTTCGAATTGAATGATTCCGGAATCATCATACAAAGTGCATGAGGAATCGAACGTCCGGTCATATTCAGGAATTCGAGCGTATTGTCGAATGAAGCCGAATCGGATTTGTTTGGTTCAATTACCGGGAATAATTTGGTCAGATCTTCGCCAAAAACTTCTGATTTGAAAAGTGATTCGCGGGCCTGCATCCACATGCGGTTTCCTTTGACTGTATTGATTTCGCCGTTGTGGGCAACCATGCGGAATGGCTGAGCCAGATCCCAGGTAGGGAAGGTGTTTGTGCTGAAACGTGAGTGAACCAGGGCGATGGCACTGGTGAATTTCGGATGAGCTAAATCCTTAAAATAATCTCTGAGCTGTTCCGGAGTTAACATCCCTTTGTAAATAATTACCTTGGACGATAAACTTGGAACGTAAAATGCCTTGCTGAATTTCAGTTTCGAATCCCTGATTTCTTTTTCGGCCTGTTTACGGGCGAGGTATAATTTCTTTTCCAGAATTTCCTGTTCCAGATTCGATTTTACGAAAACCTGACGGACATAAGGTTCGGTGATTTTCGCGATTTCGCCCGGAGCAGAACTGTCGACAGCAACATCAAGGTATTGAATTAATTCAAGACCTTCCTGGTTAATATATTTGGTTAAAATATCCTGGCAAATTGCTGCTTCTTTACGATCCTGTGGAAGAAAAATCAAACCTGTTCCGTATTTTCCTTCTGCAGGAATATTTACCTTCAAAACTTCCCTGATGTACTGATCAGGAATCTGCATTAAAATACCAGCTCCGTCACCAGTCTTATTGTCTGCGCTGGTAGCCCCACGGTGGTCCATGTTTTCAAGAACCTCAAGTCCCCTCTCGATAATGTCGTGCGATCTTTGGCCTTTGATGTGGGCCACAAAACCGATTCCGCAGTTATCGTGCTCATTGGCAGGATCGTACAATCCCTGCACTTTTGGTAATCCTAAATTCTTCATTTCTTATAGTTATTATTTCGTAGTTGCTGAGAAAAAAATCAGGACGCAAAAACAATTCATTTTAATTAATTCGGACGATCAAATTCGAAAAATTATAAGTAAATCAATCGTTTTTCTTACGAACTGAAAGCGAAAATAGTGATTTTTATAGAAAACTCAAATTGAAGTGACGTGATGAATTAGCATTCTTATCTCATTTTCCTAAAAATCAACTGGTTGAAATTCGACAACATTCACATATACAACACCTTGGATACATGGCTGAACCCAATAGACATAAGTTGGTGTCAATCAAAAAATAACGATAAATTAACAGAACTTAAAATTGCCCCAGTAATTTATTGTAAGCCCTTTCAAACTGCTGAAAATCGTACGATTGGATGACCTGGTTCATTTTTCCTGATATTTGTTCCAGACATAAATTTCCAAGGCTACCTTCGTGAGTGTGATTTACTATCCTATCTGGTTCATAAGATCCTTCATTGATCTGACCACCAACCACTTTGTAGGCATCGCGGAAAGGAACACCTTGCTGAACAAGTTTGTTTACATCTTCCACGCTGAAAACATATTTGTATTTATCGTCGGCCAGTATATTGGTATTTATTGTCATCTGGTCTATCGCAAAACCGGCGATGCTGATACAGTCGTTTAATTCCTGAAACGCCGGAAGGAAAACTTCCTTGAGTATTTGCAGGTCGCGGAAATATCCGCTTGGAAGGTTGTTGATCATCAGACTGATTTGATACGGAATTGCCTGGATTTTATTGCAATGCGAACGGACCAACTCGAATACATCCGGATTTTTCTTGTGTGGCATGATGCTCGAACCGGTGGTTAGTTCGTCGGGAAGAGAAACGAATGTAAAATTCTGGCTCATAAATAAACAAACATCAAAAGCGAATTTTGAGATGGTTGCTGCAATTGACGACAAGGCAAAAGCGACCGTTTTTTCCATTTTTCCACGGCCCATCTGAGCATAAACAACATTGTAGTTCATCGAGTCGAAACCAAGCAGATCGGTAGTCATTTGCCGGTTGAGGGGAAACGAAGATCCATATCCGGCGGCTGAACCCAATGGATTTTGGTTGGTAATTTTATAGGCTGCCTGCAGCAGAATCAAATCGTCGACCAGACTCTCGGCATAGGCACTGAACCACAATCCAAATGACGAAGGCATGGCAACCTGTAGGTGCGTGTATCCCGGCATCAGGTATTGTTTGTTCGCTTCTGCTTTGGTCATCAGTTTGTTGAAAAGATCTTCAACGGCATCGACCAGTTGTTTGATTTCAGAACGGGTGTATAATTTAAGATCCAGCAATACCTGGTCGTTTCGTGAACGTCCGCTATGAATTTTCTTTCCGGTATCACCAAGTTTCCGGGTGAGCATCAGTTCTATTTGGGAGTGAACATCTTCAATTCCTTCTTCAATCCTGAATTCACCGTTTTCGATGATCCGGTATATGGCAATTAATTCGGTATGTAGTTCTGATAATTCATTTTCAGTAAGCAAATTGATGGATTGAAGCATTTTTGCATGTGCAATTGATCCTAAAACATCGAACTTAGCCAGATACAGATCGAGTTCACGATCCTTGCCAACCGTAAAATTTTCAATCAGAGAATTAACCGAGGTTCCTTTATCCCAAAGTTTCATAACAAGTTTATTTTTGAAATTCAAAGATAATTCAAATTAAGGGTTCACATAGAATGTCGGTGTATTTATTCATATGACCCCCGTTTTTTAATGTTCATTTGAGATTTGCCGGGTTTATTTCAGGTTAAATCCAATAACCAATGTAAATATTGTAAATTTTCATTCCTGGTTAATTAGTGCAAGAATGACAGTTAAAATGACATTTTGAAACTGTCAATTTAACTGTTCTGTGAAATCCTGTTAAAAAAACAATCCTGATCGTCAATTTTTGGTTTTGGCATTCTGTTTGGAAAATTGGGTTTGATAATCAAAAGTTTAACTAAAAAGTAAGGAGGATAATATTATGGCACTTGTTAGATTTCAAGATCAGCTTCCATCGTTGTTTGACCGCTTTTTTGAAAACGATTTGTTCGATTGGTCAACACGTAATTATTCAAATACCAACACAACGCTACCTTCTGTAAATATTAAGGAAGATGCTGAGGGTTTTGAAGTGGAAATGGCAGCACCCGGTTTTGAAAAGAAAGATTTCAAAATCGAATTAAACAACAATGTCCTGACCATTTCTTCAGAGAAAAAAGTTGAAACGGAAACCAAAGAAAAACAGCACTTTACTCGTCAGGAGTTTAGCTACCAGTCATTCAACCGTTCTTTTACTTTGCCGAATTCGGTGGAGAGCGAAAAGATCATGGCCAGGTATGAAAATGGTATTTTGAAAGTAATGATTCCGAAAAGGGAAGAAGCCAAACCGAAACCGGTGAAGCAAATTGAAATTAATTAAGAACATTCCGGACAGTCTTGTCCGGGCTGTCCGGATATTTTTAACATTTATTCATTCTAAAATCTTGCATCATGAAACTTTTTAATTGGAATACCGGATTAAAACCGAAATTTCCTGCTGTAGTCGAGAAATTTCTGGGGAAAAGAACATCCTCCGGAACCTCTGACAGAGATGAGGTTTCCATTGTACCTTCAATAAATATCTCGGATGCCAATAAAGCATTTGAAGTGAATGTTGCATTGCCCGGATTGAGTAAAAAGGATGTGAAAATAGAGATTCAGAATGATTGCCTGGTTATTTCGTCGGAGAAGAAGTATGAAAATGAAGACAATCAAAAAGACTGGATCCGGAGAGAATTTGGATATGCTTCTTTTCAACGAATGTTTCAATTGCCTGAAAATGCCGATCAGGAAAAAGTACAGGCTGAGATGAGGAATGGTGTGTTATCCATTAAAATTGCAAAAAAAGATGGATATACTGAAAGTAAAAGACTAATTGCAGTGGAATAATTATTTGTTTACCATTAAAAGCAATGACTATGAAACGTATGGTTTTTTTTGTCCTTGCCGTACTATTCGCATTAGCAAGTTGCGATGGACAAACAAAAAAGCAAAAGGCACAGAATACGAATGTGCCCAAAACCAATATCAAGGTTAATAAGGAGTATGACAAAGATGGCAATCTGATCCGGTATGATTCTACGTATTCGTATTTCTATTCGAATATTGTAAACGATTCGATATTGGGCGACAGTATTTTTTCTGATTTTAAAGATCAGTTCAATCAGCGGTATATCTTTTCAAGTGAACCGTATTTTTCTGATTTCTTTTTTCAGGATTCGTTGCTGAAATATGATTTTTATAAAAACGATTTTTTTTCGAAACGATATAAAAACGACATGGAAAGAATGGGAAAGCTTTTTCAGGAAATGGACTCGGTTAAAAATCTGTATTTTAAAAACCAGTTTCCAGAACGAAAGAAAAATAAGTTAATACCTCAGTAGATTTACCGTCGTCTTTTTCGAATTTGAATCCTGGAATTTTCAATCTTTAACAGCAATAAAGTGTTGTGGGAAGCTAATCTGGTTTCCCATTTCTTTTTTAGCGATTTTTATCTGAATTGGGAAAAAACATCTGAATTGTTGAGGATTTGGAACTTTGTTGAATGCTCCGGATATCTGGCATGTCGTAAATTTTGTGCATTTTGGTGTAATTCTAATTTTTTCAGCATTAATTCTTATCTTTTTTATAGATAAAATGTTTTAACTTTAGTTGTAAATAAAACAGATATTTGCCATGGAATTTTTTGACAAAGAAGGCGAAATGAGGTACATCAAGGAGGAGTTGAAAAAAACCGATGAATTTTACATTCTCTTCAAAAAAGAATTTTCGAAAATGGTTGGAAACCTGATCGCTGTCTATTTTCCAAATGAAAGATTCGATGCGGGTCTTGATGGCTATATTGATAATTATGCTTCTGAAATATTAAGTTCAACAGAAGCGGTTATTGACAAGGACCGCAATTATCTGGATTACAGACTCGAGGAAGAGTTGGATAATGTGTCGCGTCTGGTATCGAGAATGCTCGATTTCAAACGAAATGATGAGTTTATCGAGGTGGTTCATCAAAAGGTAAAAGAACAGATGGTGAGGTACTTTGACGATATTAACGAATTGTCGGCAAATGGATTTCGGTTGCTTGAACGGAATTCAAGAATGTATAATTTGGAATTTGCCGCCAATTTTCAATCCCTGGTTCACCTGCAGTAATTTTCCTGAAAAGTTTATTCCTACGCCTGACTTTCTTATTTTCTGCTGCGAACAATAATTTTTTGTTCGTCGATCAGTATTTTTGCAGGAGTTTTCAAAATCCCGGGTTCTCCATCAAAATGAAAAACTGAGCTGTTTGCTGAATCTAATTCAATTTGCCGGGCTTTATAATATTCGACAAAAGGTAGTTTTGGTATAAATTTGGCAAAAAGTGCTACGGCAAAAACCGGCATCCAGATTTTATTAAATTCGTTTACAATCACCACATCGATCAGTCCGTCTGTCATGCTGGCATCCGGAGCAATATAGGCATTGTTGCCAAATTGTGAAGCGTTGGCAAATGTGATCAGGAATACCGGTTTTTGGTGTAAAACACCATCAATCTTAAGTCTTGTGTCCAGAGGTTTAAAGAAAATACTTTCCTGAATAACTAATTGTACATATTTAAGGAATCCCCTTTTTGAAGATTTGCTCATTTTGTCAGCAATCATGGCGTCGAAACCAATTCCACTGGTACACAGAAAGCGCTGATTGTTGAGTCTGCAAACGTCAATGAGTAAATTTTTGCCGTTGATTAAGGTGCGTGCACTTTTTTTCATGTTCATCGAAATTCCTAGTTCGCGCGCCAGACCATTGCCCGATCCCATCGGAATAATCCCCATCGGTATTGAACTATCAATTAAACCCTGTGCAACTTCGTTTACCGTTCCATCGCCACCAACAGCAACAATCAGGTCAAATCCGTCGTTCGCTGCTTTTTGTGCAAGTTTGGTTGCGTGTCCGGGTTCATTTGTAAATTGAAATTCTACAAGGTTCCCATTGGTTTTTAAATATGGAACAACAATGTCCAGAGCTTTGGCGCCCTTGCCGTGTCCGGCATATTTATTAATAATCAGGAATATTTTTTCTGTTTGCTGAGTCATTTTTGTTGTGTTGTTTTCGCTCGAAATCGATTTTGATGGTTATCGGTTGATAAAGTCGTCGTGTAAAACCTGCATGAATGCTTTCGGATAATAGAGGTCCACCGATTTATTCTCATTGTCAGGTTTCGAAACGAAATTCCGGATTCCCTGATCGAAGTAATAAAAACCTTCCGGAATTACATATCCCCAGCCAGAGTCGAGTGCGAAAAAGGCGTGAGGATGTGAAGTGAAGAAATCTTTGGAGAATCTGCTTGAATCTGCTTCCCAACCCAACTGATGGATCAGTGATGTTCCGAAATCGGCCTGCATGGTAATTGTTTCTATACGCTGAATTGAATCAACCACTCCACCTGTCCAGATCAGTGGAATCCGGTAGCTTGCCGGATCGGCAATGTCCGTTGGTCCGGGCAGCAATGTTCCATGGTCGGCAGTTACGATTAATAAGGTATTGTTCCAAAGCGGTGATTTCCGGAATTCGTCGATGAACCTACCCAGGCTGCTGTCGGTATAGGCTACCGAATTGAGGTATTTTTCCTCTATGGAATTGCCTTTTATTTTCGAAAAAGGGACATCGTAAGGGGGGTGGCTGCTGATGGTGTAAATAGTTTTCATGAAAGGTTCCTTTTCGCTTTTTAAATCTTCAGTGGCACGATCGAAAACATACGCGTCGGGGACACCCCATTTTGACATTCGGCCCAGTGCTGAAGGAAAATCTGCTTTGGTCGTTATTTTATCACATTTGGATTGCAGAACAAAAGTCTTCAGGTTATAGAAATTAATGTCGCCTCCATAATAAAATGACGTATTGTAATTGTGTTGTTTAAAATATTCAGGAAGTAAAGTCAGGCTCCTCGATTTTTCCGGATATACCATAATGGAGGTGCTCAGTAAAGATGGATAGCCTCCCATAATCGCAGAAATTCCGCGGTCGGATCTGTTTCCGGTTGAATAAAAATTGGTGAATGTGGTGCTTTTTGAGCAAAGTGAATCGAGATTCGGAGAAATGTTGTGCAATCCACCCAACGGAGCGATTACTTTGTTGGAGAAACTTTCCAGAATAATCAGGATTACATTGGGTTGTTTTCCGGAGTTGAGCTTGATTAGTTGAGGTCTGTTATTAATAGTATCCCTTTCGGCGTATTCGTTAAAAATCCGGATGCTTTCTTCTTTGGGTAGATAATCGCACGGATTTGAAAGTCTTTTCCTCTTTTCGACGGACTTGGCAAAATTCCATAAAAAATTAGTGGCTGCCTGATTGACGTATAGTTTCGGACTGAATGCCACAGAACTTAAATTTAGAGGAGAAGTATCCAAGCCTCCGCGAATCGGTACAATTAAGGTTGCAACCAGGAGGATCTGCAGAAATGCAGTATGCCATTTGGGTTTGCCTTCAGGAAAAATACCTTCAGGAAAAAGTTTTTTGTATATAATTATAAATGCAACAATAAGTACTCCGGAAATAAATAGCCCCAAAAATAAATCTGATATTGAAACAGAAGCCTGCATGGCAACCGGATCGTCGAGGTAATTAAATACGGTAACATTTACTTTGGTTCCCCAATGGGGGTAAAGCCCCAGGTCGAGTACAATTAAGGCTGACTGAATAATTAAAAAAGTGATGGTATAAATCAGCATGATAGAGTTTAGGAACCGCTGAGATATGAATGAACGCATGGAAATCAATAAACCGGGTATGATTAACAGGTAACAGGCGGTTGACAGATCCATTTTAAAACCATGTGAGAATACGCCGAAAATTTCGCCGGCCGAGAGTTGTGTTGTTTGCTCGATGTTATAACCAATGAACAGAAGTTTTGCCAGCCAGAAGAAAATTACCCAGAAAATCAAATATTTGAGCAAAGGAATAATGTGTCGAAGCGTAAATCTCATGCAGATATGTTCCGTTATTGTGTTTAAAAGTCAGCAAAGATATAAAAACTGCATTTCGTCCAAGCATCTTGCTGTTCAATTCAAAAAAGCTGTTGCGGGTAATTGTCCGGATGTGAATTGAAATTCTCCTAATTTCAGTGAATCAGTTGTAACTGCATTCCTGAATGGTCGGATTCCTTCCTAAAAATTGGTTTAATCAGAAGTTTTATGTTTGATAAATTTTGTTTTGACTGTATTCTTAATGGTCTGGTTTGAGTTTAAATGTAAATTCAATGTTAATTTATCAAATATTCAGGAAAAACGAGTAAAAAAATCAAATAGATATTTATTTATGTAATAAACTGACATTTTAATATAAATACAGTAAATAAGTTTTCTGTTTGATATTCAAATAATTAGACTGTAAAACAAGTCTTATATAGAATTTTTAAAAATGATTTTTACCCATAAAAAACAGGATTAAATTCAAATAAAATGCAATAAAATTTGTTTTAACCCCTTAAAAAATGACTAAATACCCATTAAATTATCATTATTTCAAGGAGTACCCCCTATTTGTGTTGATTGTGTTTTGAAAAATATATATACTTTTGACCAGACATTAAAACAATGGGGGCATTGCCCGGAAAAGATATAAAAACAGAAAGTACCCCCTGTGAAATTTAAAATAACAAATTCAATAAATACAAAAAGAAAGTTTAACCCTAAAAATTAATTATCATGAAAAAGGAAATTACCCTCATTGTTTTTGTACTTCTTTCGATTTTTTCGTTGAATGTAAACGCTCAGGAAGAGAGCTCCTGGAGTACGGGAGTTGATTTGTACAGTGGTTATGTATGGCGTGGTGCCAAGTTTGGATCTGGTCCGGCATTACAACCGGGAGTAAGTTATAGCAATAGTGGTTTTACTGTTGGAGCCTGGGGATCATATTGTTTTTCGACCAACGAAGCAGCCGAAGCTGATCTTTATGCAAGTTATGGTTTCGATCTGGGAGAAAACTCTTCATTAACTTTTACAGTAACCGATTATTATTTTCCGGGTTCAGGTTCAATGTATTTTGATGGTGATTCGCATTATTTTGAACCAATGGTAAGTTTGGGGCTTGGAAAATTTTCGGTATTGGGAGCTTACATGACTAATGCTGAAGATATGTATTTCGAAGCGGGCCTGGAAGTGGGTTCGGTAAATCTGTTTGCCGGTGCCGGTGATGGTCAGTATACCAAAGATGCCAGTTTCAACCTCTGTAATATTGGAATTAAAACAGGTAAGGAAATTAAAATTTCTGACAGCTTTTCAATCCCTGTTACCGGAGCAGTTATCCTGAATCCTTCCACCGAGCAGTTTAATATTGTTGTTGGTATTACATTGTAATTCAAGTATTCAGAAATTATAAAAATAAAGAGATATGAAAAAAATTGAAGCAATTATCCGCAAAACAAAATTTACTGAGGTAAAAGATGCCCTGAATGAAGCAGGTATCGAATTCTTCTCCTTTTGGGATGTACGGGGAATTGGCCAAACCCGTGAAGGACGTGTTTACAGGGGTGTTGCTTACGACACCAGTACCATCGAACGCACTATCCTCTCCATCATTGTCCGTGATAAAAATGTTGAGAAAACGGTATTGGCAATTATGAAAGCTGCCAGGACCGGAGAAATTGGCGATGGAAAAGTATTTGTCTCAAAGATAGATGAATCCTATCGCATCCGTACCGGTGAATTTGGTGACGAAGCATTATTTATAAAGGGTAAAGAAGAATAATAAAATATTTAAAATATATAATCATGGATGAAGTAACTCTCAATACGTTAGCGCAATCGGCAGCCGATTTAGCTCGCTCAATAGATACAGTTTGGGTATTGGTTACAGCTGCACTCGTTTTCTTTATGCAGGCTGGTTTTGCCCTGGTTGAAGCCGGATTCACCCGCTCGAAAAATACGGTGAATATACTCTACAAAAACCTAATGGACTTTGCAATCGGTTCAATCATTTTCTATGTTCTCGGATTTGGATTGATGTTTGGTTCCGATATCGGTGGATTCATTGGTTCGCCCGATGTGTTCTTCAAACACGGATGGGAAGGCGGAATTCCTGCTGAAGCTTTTCTTATTTTCCAGACAGTATTTGCTGCCACTGCCGCAACAATCGTTTCAGGGGCAATGGCTGAACGTACCGAATTTAAATCGTATTTGATTTTTTCACTGGTCGTTTCAGCAGTTATTTATCCGGTTTCAGGTCACTGGATCTGGGGTGGAGGATGGTTGTCGCAAATGGCAACACCATTTCATGATTTTGCCGGTTCGACTGTTGTGCACATGGTTGGTGGTATGGTAGCCCTGACTGGTGCTCTGGCTTTGGGACCACGTATTGGAAAATATTCAGGTAAAAAGGTAAATGCTATTCCAGGTCACAGCATGACTCTTGGAGCATTAGGTGTATTTATCTTATGGTTAGGTTGGTTCGGTTTTAACCCCGGATCGCAGCTTGCAGCTTCCGGGCCTGCCAATGCCAACGCCATTTCACACATTTTTGTAACGACCAACCTTGCTGCCGCTGCAGGGGCTTTTGCCGGTGTCATCGTTAGCTGGATGCGTTGGGGAAAACCAAGTTTAAGTTTAGCCCTGAATGGTGCTCTTGCCGGTTTGGTGGCAATTACTGCCGGTTGCGATGCCGTAACTGATATTGGTTCTGTCCTGATTGGATTCATTGCAGGTATTGTTCTGGTTTATTCTGTTACATTCTTTGATAATGTTCTTCGTATCGATGATCCGGTGGGCGCCATTTCTGTCCATGGAATTAATGGAGCACTTGGTACTATTTTAGTTGGTCTGTTCTCTGAAAGTGGTGGCCTTTTTTACGGTCATGGAACTTCACTGCTCGTTACACAGATTATAGGTGTTGTTGCTGTTGCAGCATGGGCTTTGTTAACCGGATTCATTTTGTTTTTTATCCTGAAGAAGACAGTTGGGTTGCGTGTTCCAAAACGGATCGAAGAAGAAGGTTTGGATATCTACGAACACGGAGAAAGCGCTTACAATTAATCATATTTTCTTCAACAATTAGATTTGTTGCTTATTTCAAAGAGGCCTGTTGGGGGACAGGTCTCTTTTTCTTTTTTACAGAATCAAGAATAAGTTGTGTGAAATGTAAATTTTGGGGGTGTTCCGTTTAATATGTGGTATTTTGTATGGGTTGTGTAGAATAATTAGAGGGTGATGTTAATTATTATACTCTTTTTTGTACAAAATTCTATTTGCAATAGGGCTTTTTAAATTTTTATATATTTTTGTTTTCACGATTGGAAAATGAATTTATCAAATAACTAGGAACTACCCATTCTTAAAAAAAATAAAACTCAAATTTGTTTGTTATGAAGAAAATTGAAGCCATCATTAGAAAAACCAAGTTCGAAGAAGTACGTGAAGCTTTGCATGAAGCTGACATCGATTTCCTTTCCTGGTGGGAAGTGAAAGGTCAGGGGACTGCCCGTCAGGGTCTGATTTTTCGTGGAATTGCCTACGATGTAAACTCTGTTGCACGTATTAATATTTCATTTGTAGTGCGTGATCAGAATGTCGAAAAATCAATTAATGCCATTCTCGAATCTGCCTATACCGGAGAAAGTGGCGACGGACGGATTTTTATCAGTGAAATTAAAGAATCTATCCGGATAAGAACCAAAGATCGGGGAGATGAATCGCTTTATAATAAATAATTCCCCTCATATTTAATTAGAAGAAAACAAATGAAAGTTACTAAAAAACATATCGGAGCGGGTATATTCAGTATTCTTGTTCCTTCACTACTTTTTGCACAGGAAACTGCTCCTGTTACTGCCGATGTTGCAACAAAAGCTGCCCCATACATCGATTCGGGAAATACTGCCTGGATGATTGTTGCAACTGCCCTGGTGATGCTTATGACAATTCCGGGACTCGCTTTGTTCTATGGTGGTCTTGTTCGTCAGAAAAACATTCTGAATATTCTGATGCAGTGTGTTATCCTCACCGCAGTGATCACGCTTGAATGGGTATTTTTCGGATACAGTCTCGCTTTCAGTTCATCATCCGGTTTTTTAGCTCCGTTTATCGGGGGATTTGATTGGGTTTTCCTGAATGGAATCGGCATAAATGATGTCAGTCCGTATTTTATATCGCAGGAAACTGCTCGCATTCCACATTTGCTTTTTGTTCTGTTTCAGGGGATGTTTGCCATCATTACTCCTGCGCTGATTATTGGTGCCTATGCCGAGAGAATTAAATTCCGTGGATTTTTAATTTTTTCAGTGTTATGGGCAGTGCTTGTTTACAATCCGGTTGCACACTGGGTTTGGTCGGCTGATGGCTGGTTGCTCGCTATGGGCGCACTAGACTTTGCCGGTGGAACTGTTGTACATATTAACGCCGGAGTTGCAGCTTTGGTGATGACTTTAATGGTTGGAAACCGCCGGAATTACAACAATCATCCAACTGCCCCGCACAATATCCCACTGGTTGTTATCGGAACCGCATTGTTGTGGTTTGGCTGGTTTGGTTTTAATGCCGGAAGTGGTTTAGCTGCCGATGGTTTGGCCATCAGTGCGTTCCTTGCTACGCATGTTGCTACAGCCACTGCAGCATTTACCTGGGTTTTGCTGGATTGGATTATCAATAAGAAACCTACTATAATTGGTATTTGTACCGGAGCCGTTGCTGGTCTTGTGGCCATTACTCCAGCTGCTGGTTTTGTCGGAATTCCCGGAGCAGTGGCAATAGGCGTGCTGGTTGCCATTGTTTGTTTCTTTATGGTTTCAGTGGTAAAACACAAATTTGGCTACGACGATTCACTTGATGCTTTTGGTGTGCATGGTATTGGTGGAATTCTTGGTGCGATCTTAACCGGTCTTTTTGCCACACCGGCCATTCAGTCGTCATACAGTGGTTTATTCTACGGAAATCCCAAACAACTCTGGATCCAGCTGGTAGCTACGGTCGTTACCATGGCTTTCTCGGCAATTATGACCTACGTGATCTTCAAATTTGTTGATAAAATCTGGGGAGTTCGTGCAACTCATAAAGAAGAAATCGCCGGTCTTGATATTTCGCAGCACAATGAAATGGCTTATGCCGAAAGCGATTAATAATTTCTGAATTTAGTTCGGTTAACAGAAATAGGTATTTCAGTTTAAATCTGAAATCAAATTTTACGAGACCTGTTCATTTTTGGACAGGCCTCGTTTTTTTTTAGGATATATTCAGGCCTGTTAAAAGATCGACATAAATCCGGAATCCTTCTTCAAGTTCCGAAATCAGGATGTATTCGTCAGCAGTATGCGAACGGGCACTGTCGCCGGGGCCAATTTTTATCGAAGTGTAAGGTAAAACAGCCTGATCAGAGGTAGTCGGAGAACCATAATACGTTAATCCCATTTTGATGCCTCGCTGAACGAGTGGGTGGGAAAGTGGTATCCCTGATGAATTTAAGCGGAAGGAACGTGGTTTAACTTCTGATTCAATTAGCCCATCAATAATTTCAAATGCTTTTAAATTCTGATAATGCTCGTTTGTCCGGACATCGACAACAAACGTACATTTATCCGGAACGACATTGTGTTGGGTGCCGGCGCTTATTAAAGTTACGGTCATTTTTACATCACCCAGAATATCCGATGATTTTTCGAATTTAAAATCACGTAATTTTTGAATATCGGCAATAGCTTTGTAAATGGCATTTTCACCTTCTTCACGCGCAGCATGTCCCGATTTTCCATGGGCAGTGCAATCGAGTACCATTAATCCTTTTTCGGCAATGGCCATTTGCATTTTGGTAGGTTCGCCAACAATACCAAGATCAAGTTTACCCAATTTATTCAGAATGCTGGCCAATCCGTTTGTTCCTGAAATTTCTTCCTCTGCGGTAGCTGCATAAATCAGGTTGAAGGGTAACGATTTTTCAGTATAAAAATGCATAAAAACAGCCAGAAGAGTAACCAAAGGACCACCGGCATCATTGCTTCCAAGTCCATACAGAATCCCATTTTCAATATCTGGAGAGAGTGGATTCCGGGTATATCCGCTCGCAGCTTTTACAGTATCGATATGCGAATTCAGCAATATGACCGGCAAACCATCTTTCCAGTATTTATTTCTGACCCAGGTATTGTTTAGCTGGCTTTCGTAGCTAACTTTTAAGTCGTCAAAAAACTGGCGCATAATCCGCGCAGCATTGTGTTCTTCGCGGCTAAGTGAAGAAACCGAAATGAGTGATTTTAACAGGTTGATATAGATTTCCATGCTTGTGTTTGTTTCAGTAGATGACAAAAATCAATAAAAATTGTTTGTGTTTATCATGTTGAACGCGAAAAATTTTCAATTTAATTAAACTTTAATTCGTGTTTCCCAACCATTGAAAGGTATAAAACTACATTAAAATCAACAATATGAAAAGTTGTACTCCGGAGAAGTTTTGATTACTGATGATTACAAATTGCAGAGAATACAATCTTTTATTTTGTGTATTTCTTACAAAAAGGTATTTTTACCCTAGTGAACCACAAATAACAAACTAACGCAAATAAATTAATCTTATGGAAGATCAAATTAAGAAAGGAGTTTCAAGACGCCATTTTCTTGGAACTGCAGCTATTGGTGTAGCTGGTGTGGCTATGTTTTCATCTTTATCAGCCTGTAAACAAAAAGTGGTTGATAATGACCTGAAACTTGGATTCATTGGTATGGGACAACAGGCCATGTTTTTGCTCAGCGGATTTTTGCAGATTCCCGGAGTAAAGGTAGTTGCCGGTTGTGATGTGTATGGCGTAAAACGCCAGCGTTTTGAAAAACGTGTTAAAGCATTTTATGAAAAAGCTGGTATCGAAGCTGATGTTCAGACCTACGAAAAATTTGAGGATTTGCTCAGTCGTACCGATATTAATGCTGTAGTTATTGCTGTTCCGGATCATTCGCATGCCCGTATTGCCATTGCTGCCTGTTTGGCTGGCAAAGATGTTTATCTTGAAAAACCGATGACTTTCACCATTAAAGAAGGTCAGGAATTACGCCGGGTTGTTCGCGAAACCAACCGTATTCTGGCCATTGGAAGTCAGCAGCGTTCTGATCCGAATTTCCAGCATGCTGTAAATCTGGTGCAAACCGGAGCGCTTGGTAAAATCGAAAAAGTTAATGCTTATGTTGGAGCACCTCCAAAACCTTATGATCTTCCGGAAGAAGAAGTTCCTGCTGATTTGAACTGGGATTTGTGGTTAGGTTCCTTGCCAACTCCAATTCATTTTAACAAGGAATTAAATCCGCCTATTACAATCGAGCCTGAACAAAACGAACAGTTCTGGGGCGGATGGCGCTGGTACAAAGAAATGGGCGGTGGTTTTACTACCGACTGGGGCGCTCACATGTTCGACATTGCACAATGGGGTCTTGGTATGGATAAAAACGGTCCGGTTGAAATTTCACCAATTGGTGACGGCACTGAGTTTATGCAGTTCGTTTATGCAAATGGAGTGGTTATGACTTCAGAACCATTTAACGAGGAAAAAACCAAAGGCGTCAAATTTATTGGAACTGATGGCTGGATTGAAGTTTCACGCGGAAACTTTAAAGCTTCTGACGATAAATTCCTTCCTCCTCCTGCCGCAGAAGGAGATACCGGTCCTTACGAAACAAAAATTCCGCATCAGGTGAACTTTGTTGAAGCGGTAAAAGAACGCAAAGATCCAACTGTCCCGGTTGAAATCGGACACAGCAGTTGTACGGTTTGTACGCTCGGAAACATTGCCTGTGACCTGAAACGCACCATTAAATGGGATCCGTCCACTGAAACATTTGTTGATGATGTAGATGGCGAAGCAACAAAAAGGCTTCATTACGAATATCGCGAAGGTTATAAACTGGTATAATCCTCTCGTTTTAACATTAAAAAGCGAAACGCTGGTAGTTTGGGAAAGTCCAAATTACCAGCGTTTTATTTTTTTATGTGTCGCAAAAATTAATCACAACTTTTTACGATATATTTAAAAATAGCGGATGTGAAAATTAGTTTGCAGCAGGAACAACATGATAACCACGTTCTTCAATGGCTTCGGTGATCTTTGCTAAATCGGTTTTGTTGGCATCATAGCGAACAAATCCGGTTGAATCGAGGTGATTTGCACTAATGCTGTCGATCCCGGCCAGTTCGTTCACTCCTTTGGCAATCGTTTGTTCGCAACCGGTACAGCTCATTCCTTCAATCCGGAGTTTTGCTTCCACTAATTCTGCAGGTTTTTGAGTTTCTTCTGCTACCTTTTTCTGAGGAGCCTGACATGAGGCAAATGCAAGGCCGATAAACAGGATAAAAAGAAGTTGTTTCATGATTTTTATTTTTTTTGAGTAATGAAATTATTTACCAAATCAATCTGAATGGATTTAAAATCGGCTAATTTTTTCCTGAAGTTATTTAATCACAGACTTTAAAATATCTTCACTTCCGTTTCCAGCCTCACCCATAATGGCTGTTGCATTCCCCCCGAGTAGTTTTGAAAAAAGCCCGGCATTCATTCTCGAAACGTAGGTTTTGCCATCGGCTTTTTCGTAAACTGCAATCCGGCATGGCATCATTGCCGAAACGTGCCGTTCGTTGTCATTATCCAGTATCCGCACTGCAATATCGGGTTTGCAAATCGAAAATACAACAACAGGCCTGACAGCAAATCCATGATTTTCCATGGTCTTCTGTAAATTGTACTGGTGGGGCATACTCCAGTTGTTCGTTTTTACAGATTCTGTAATGATTTCGGTGGTTTTCGCAAAATCGTACTTGCTTTCGTTTACCGAAAACATCGTTTTTGAAGCTACTACTGATAATACCAAAGCGAAAAGAATAATTCCGGAAAAAAGACCAGCCAGAAATACAATTGATTTTTTCAAAAACATAATTTTATAAATTTAGATGTATGTCTGAGAAACAAATTAATTGAGCATTTGTTTTTTAATTTTCCTGATATTCAGATTATTTATCAACGGATGTTGTTGGTAATTATGGTTTTATAATTTGTTTGTTCTGTGGAATCAGGAATCTGCATCCTTGTTCGTTATTCGTAAATTTTAGTTTAATCCGGCAAGTTTATATTCCCGAACTCAACTAAAATGCGGATTGAATTCTTCAGGATTGATCTTGTTATTCGTTTGTAATTTTATCCTTTACCCGAAAATTTCAGTGTTTCAGCGGAGTATTTAATTTTGGATGAATCGTTTTTCCCGGAGTAGGGTAGCAACTTGCCTTTCTTTTTTAGCTCATTTTTTAACTCACAGCTGGCACAGCCTCCGCATACACTGGTATTCTTAGTTGTGATTGATTTATAAACCGAATAAATGGTTTTTACAGCAACACCGCCAACAATTATCAGGGCAATTATATTTTGAATCATATTTATCTGTTTAATCAGTTTGAAATTACACAAACAGGCTGCCAATCTGGAATATGGCAAAAGCTGCCACCCAGGCAATGGCTGTGGTATACACTGTTGTGAAAATTGCCCAACGCCAGTTTGCTTCTTTTTTAATTGCTGCCACGACTGCCACACACGGAAAGTAAATGAGTACAAAAACCATCAGGGCAAAAGCTACCAGCGGTGAAAATACTTTTTCTCCAATTCTGGCTCCGCTTGTAAATTTTTGTTCCTGAAGTTTTTCTTTCAGCGACTGCGAATTCTCGTCAGCATTCAGGCTGGCATGATAAAGCACACCCATCGAACTGACTACAATTTCCTTGGCCGCCATTCCGGTAATGATGCTCATTCCGATCTTCCAGTCGAATCCCAATGGACGGATAGCCGGTTCGATAAAATGACCGGTCATTCCGATGTACGATTTTTCCTGACGTTCTTCTTCCATCGACAATTGAACCTGATCAGCCTGATTTGTTTTTTCTTCCGGAGAAAGTGAATCGTTGGCTTCGATTTGTGAAAGCATGTTGCTGTAATCTTTCGAAAATTCAACATTCCGGGGATAATAACCCATCGCCCAGATCAGGATGGAAGCAAATAGAATAACAGTTCCCATTTTATTGAGGTACTGCGAACCTTTAAACCACATGTGGACTGTTGTGTTCCTCAAAGTTGGCATGCGATAGGGTGGAAGTTCCATCACAAAAGGAACCTCTTTTTTAGCAAACAAGGTTTTCTTGAAAAACAGGCCCATAACGACTGCCAGCAAAATGCCGATCAGATAAATCAGGAATAAAATGGCGCCCTGGTAACTTACAAAAAAGGCGGATATCAGCAGCACATAAACCGGTAAACGCGCACTGCACGACATGAACGGAATAATGAGCATGGTGAGCAGGCGGTCGCTGCGGTTATCGAGTGTCCGGGTAGCCATAACTGCCGGTACATTACAACCAAACCCCATAATAAGCGGGATGAACGATTTGCCGTGAAGCCCCATTTTGTGCATCAGTTTGTCCATGATAAAAGCCGCACGGGCCATATAGCCCGAGTCTTCCATGAGCGAAATGAAAAAGAATAATATCAGGATATTGGGCATAAATACGATGACCCCGCCAACACCACCAATCACACCATCGATGAGTAAGTCCTTCAGTGCACCATCAGGAAAAACCGAAGCCAGCGTTTCGCTCAGTAAGCCAATTCCGGCATCAAGCCAGTCCATCGGGTAAGCGCCTAAGGTGAATGTTGCCTGAAAAGTCAGCCACATGAAAAAAATAAAAACCGGGAATCCCCAGATTTTGTGGGTCAGAATTTTATCAATTTCGCGGCTTTGGTCGCGGCGGACCTGTGGCCCGTTTTTATAGGTTTCCTTCAGGGCTCCGGCGATAAACCCATATTTAGCATCGGCAATCAGGGTTTCCGACTGGTCGTTTAACAGTTTCTCCAGCCGGCTGGTCTCCCGGTCCGAAATCGCTTTGATGACTTCGAAATCCGGATTGTTTTTCAAAATATTTAAGGTGTGATTGTCGTCTTCCAGTAATTTAATGGCTAAAAAACGGGTCGAATATTTTTGCTTCAGCGTATCATTTTTCTTCAGTACTGTTCGTATTTCCCGGATCGATTTTTCAATTTCCTGTCCGTAATTGATGTGAATATGACGTACAATGGGATCGCGTTCTTCATACACTTCAATAATCCGGTCGAACATGTTTTTCAGGCCTTTGCCTTTTGAAGCAACTGTCGGTACAATTGGAATTCCCATCATCTCGCCCAGATGTTTGTAATCGAACCGGGCCGATTTTTTTTCCAGTTCGTCGTACATATTCAGGGCAATCACCACCTTGATGTTCATGTCGATCAACTGGGTGGTCAGGAATAGATTTCGTTCCAGGTTCGACGCATCCACAACATTCACCACGATATCTGGGCGTTTTTCAGCGATGTGATTTCTGACAAACAATTCTTCCGGAGAATATTCGGTGATGGAATAAGTGCCGGGAAGATCGGATATCTGAAAGGTGTAAGAACCTTGTTTAAATTTTGCTTCTTTGGCATCAATAGTCACTCCGGCGTAGTTTCCAACCCTTTCTTTCGATCCGGATGCAAAATTAAAAAGGGTCGTTTTTCCACAATTGGGATTTCCGACTAAAGCAATAGTGATAACTTTCCCCTTTTCTTCTCCTGAATTTTTCAGCCGGTGTTCGTCGATCGTGCCTTCGAATTTTCCGGAAAACAAATTTTTCGCTTCTGAAGGAGAAATCACTTCGATCATTTCTGCTTCACTTCGGCGAAGAGATACTTTGTAACCCATGATCTCGTATTCAACCGGATCTTTCATCGGAGCATTCTTAACCACGCGAACCATTTGCCCTTTTACAAATCCCATTTCTGAAATTCGTTTTCGAAAAGCACCCTGGCCAAGTACATGAGTTATCACGCCTCTGTTTCCGGTGGTTAAATCTGCCAGTCTTCTGCTCCTTACTTCCTGTTCTGTATGTTGAGTCATCACGTTTTTCAGATTTTAAAATTCCATTCCTATCCTCAGCATTCCAACCATTGCATTGTTTAACCGGGCATCTGTTCCGCCCGGATGAACGACATACTGGAGGTCGGGTTGCAGATAAATCTGTTGGGTCAGATGAGCTTTGTAGGTCAGCTCAAAAGTTGTTTCGTCGGGCCCTTTTTCTTGGGTTAGCATGCCGCGGGCCATGGCCAGGCCAAGCTCGTCGGTGCCCGCTCTTGAAAATAATCCGGTATATGAAAAACCAGTCCCGAAGTAGCCAAAATTATCGTTCCGCGGACTTATACCTAATTGGTAAAAGAAGCTCAATCCACGTTCGTTTTCTCCGGAAGAAGTCAGTTGATGGTCACCAACCAGATAGAATCCGTAGTCAAAAAAGAGAATATTGCCGGTTCCCGAGTTTACGACTCCGCTGTCTTCGCAGTGTTGATGAAAAAAGACTCCTGCTTTTAAATCATTATTTTGTTCTGAATGTCCTGTCCAGAAATACTGACCTTCGGCCACCCAGAGCATGCCTCGCAAATAATTCAGATTCCAGTTCAGATTGTAGGTATTATCGTCGAATTCGATCGGGCACCCTTTGTAAACGGCCATTTTCAGGCATAATTTATTCGTTGTACACCAATTCAGGGTAAATCCTGGTGATGTAAGTGGAAAGATTGGAGCCAAAAGATTATCGGCAATAACCGAATGAATTCCAAAAGAACTGTTCAGGAATAGTGCTGCCACATTGCTGTTGGCAAATTCAGCATTCAAATCCTGAAGGCCAATAATGGCAGTCAGGTTTGAAAATGTTTGTTTGTACCACAATTCGTACAGAAAAGTATGTTCGCCTGCTTCGATGTTCGAAACAAACTGGAAATCGCCAATCAGATTGGCCGATGGTTCACCTCCGTGTGAATTGGCGCCGTGAACCAGAAATTTGCCGCCTTTCCAAAGTCCTGCTTTTTCGGTATCGAAGTCTAAAAACAAGTCGGCAAGTCCGAGGTAAGTAGATCCTGTCTTTATTCCACCATTAAAATTAGAAACCAGATCACCTTTGTATGTGGTATACAGTTGCCAGGCCTGCAATTTATCCTCTCCGGATGTTTGAGCAATGATTTGAGAGGAGGTTAACAGTAACAATGATACCAACACTTTTGTATGCTTTCTGCGTTTCATTTGTTGAAAATATGTACCGTAAATGTACGGTTCGGGACCAGTGCTATCAATCCCAATATATAGGGATATTTACATAGGGAGGTTCACTTGAATAATCTGAATGATATCAATCGGGATTGTCAGTAAATTACGAAACATAAAATCTGTCAAAGAAGAAAAAGTTCAGCTTAAAAGATTTATATTTATTCTGAATTATGTTACGATGAATTTGAAATCAATCTGAACCATGAAAAAAATCAGTGTCCTTTTTGTTGGAATCTTCTTAAGTTTTCACAGTTTTTCTCAGGATAAATTAATCGTTCTGCATCAGGCAGTGGGCGATACCATTGACAAAGCTGAAAAAGTGAGGTATTTGCTTTTTCCGGAACTGAAGGATTCAGATTTTTATTCTTGTTTTCTGACTCAATCAGGAGATGAATTTCTGGTCAGTTTTCATTCCTCAAAAGATTCTGTTGCTATTTTCCGGATTGATTCTGCTGAAGTCAGCCGGTATCGTGAAAATATTGGGAAGTTGCTGGAGTATTATTCCAACAGGACAAAAGAAGATTCAATTAAACGTTCGCAGAAAATTACACTTGAGATGGAAGGTCCGAATACATTTCAATTGAATGATCCGGTGGTAGGTTCAGATGACAAAGACCGGATTCTTGAGGAGGTTCGGAAGTTTACACGATTAAAGGGAGATGCCGAAAGACAAAAAATTGTACAGGACGGAAATGACATATTCGGAAATAGTGCCCGAATCGAGTTTCTGAATTTCAAGTGCAAAAAAAAGAATTAAAACGAACTTTAATATACACTATCCAAAATCACGACAATCATCATCAGCAGGTAAAGGAAATTGAGCTTGAAAAAGGCAGGACGAACTTTCATATCGTTTTTAAGCAGAATACTTCCGGAGAGTGAAAAAAGCAGATAGAATATATAGAAGAGTAGAAAGAACATGAGAATACTTCCCTGAAGAACATGAACTGCCACAACGATTGCAGTGGCAATGGTTGCTACAATCCAGGTAAAACTTAGCCGTTTAATTTGATTGTCACTAAAAACCTTGTGTAGACTGGGGAAACCAGCCAACTCATATTCTTTTCCAAACATGAGCAGCAACAGCCAGAAATGCGGAATCTGTCCAATAAAAAAGAATAATCCAACCCAGAAAATCTGATGATTCATCAGTTCCCCGCCCCCGGCAAACCAGCCAATGTAGGGTGGGAGGGCACCAACCAGTGATCCGGGGACCACTGCAAACGCAGTTATTTTCTTCAGTGGCGTATAAATGGCATTGTACGAAACCAGGGTCAAAACACTGGTGAGAAAAACCAGAACCGGAAATGCTGCAAGTAAAACCATTCCACCTAATATGAAATAGGCGGCTGCAACAATCAAGGCACCTTTCGGACTTATTTTTCCGGAGGGAATGGGACGGTTTTTGGTTCGGGGCATCAACGCATCTGTTTTGTATTCCTGAAGGTGATTGATGGCACCCGAACTGCACGACATCAGAAAAACACCAATCATCAAAATCAATGCATCCGAGCCAATTTGTCCGGTTTGTAAGGTATAACCGGTAAGTGCAGAAATGGAAATGGGCAAAGAAATACGAACTTTGCCCAACTCCGATATAATTTTTATCCCTTGTAAAATATTCTGTTTTGTCATTAAAGGGTTTTCAGATATTCTGTTATTTGTTTCACATCGTCTTCCGACAGCTGACCTGTATAAGGTAACATCAGACCTTTGTTGAATCCTTTGACCACATCGGCATTCGGATCATAAATCGAACGTTTGATGTATTCGTCGTCAACCATCACCTCACGTTCGGTGCCTTTGGTTACAACAGTCGCATTGTGTCCGTACATTCCTTTAAACGATGGGCCAACCAATTTTGAACCATCAACCGAATGGCAGGCGAAACATCCGATGTTTTTCATAATCCGTTTTCCATTAGCGGTTGGCGAATCAACAGTTGCTTCTGCAACTTTTGTCGTATCAACATACCAGGCATTAAATTTATCTTCAGGCATAGCTTTCACATAAGTATACATGTAGGAGTGATTTAATCCGCAGTATTCGGAGCAGAACAATTCGAATAGCCCTTCCTGTTGTGCAATAAACCAGGACATTTTGTCGCGGCCTGGCACCACATCTTCTTTGATACGGAAAGCCGGAATATAAAATCCATGAATTACGTCAAGTGAAGTTAATTTCATTTCCACAGCTTTATTCATTGGTACGAATAAGGTGTCGGTCTTTTTCCCATTTGGGTATTCGAAAGTGAAATTCCACATCCGACCTGTTACTGTTACCTGAAAACTGTCTTTGGGGGCTGTTCTCATCGGAGCCCATCCGGCCCATCCGTAGTAGAACATGACCAAAACCAAAAGCGTTGGGATTACTGTCCAGATGATTTCGAGTTTAGTACTACCTTCTATCTGTGTCGCAACCGGATTTCTTTTCTTGTTGTATTTGTAAATGAAATACAGCATGGCAAATGTTAATCCGATCAGGAAAACAAAGGATATACCCATAATTATTATAAAGGCTTTATCGACGCCTGTTACAAAATTGGATGCATTAGTGGCAGATGATAGGATATACATAGTTTTTATCTGAAATAGTAGTCTAAAAATGTAATGAATATAACCGCAAAGAACACCAGTCCGACAAATCCTACCATTAACCTTAGGAAAGGCTGGTCGAACTTAAGGTGCATAAACCAGGTTAAAACCAATACTGATTTTATGGTTGAAAATACCAAAGCGCCCAATACTGAGTAACCGCCAAGGTCTATTTTGGTAATTCCAATCGACATAAAAGTCAGTACGACCAATGCGATCAGAATGTATACGTATGTTCCGTAGGATACAATATGATGTTTTTCTTTTTCCATTTTGATCTTCGTTTCTTAATGTATTAAATAGAATAAAGGGAACAGGAATATCCAGATTAAATCGACTAAATGCCAGTACAAACCTGCATTTTCGAGTAACGAAGGACGATTCTCATTAACTCTGCCAGATTGTACTCTTCTTAAAGCAACAATTATAATTATCATCCCAACAACAATGTGCAGGGCATGTAATCCGGTCATGACGAAATAAAGACCAAAAAACAGGATCTCACCTTTACTCATATCGTTTAACAGATGTTCCGATCCGGGCCAGATACCATGATCAAATTTTACTCCCCATTCAAAATATTTATTTATCAGGAAGATTAAGGCGAGCATGACAGTTATTTCAAGTAAGAATACCGTTAATCCCTTATTCTTTTTCTGAAGCGCTGAAGTTGACATGGCAATGGTCATACTGCTTACCAGAAGTACAATCGTATTTAAAGCCCCGATGGTAGGATTTAGTTCATGCCCTGCCATGGCAAAGGCTTCCGGATTCATAAACCGGTAGATGGAATAGACTATAAATAAACCTCCAAAAAGCAGTAATTCGGTGAATATAAAAAGCCACATTCCCAATTTGGATGCTTCCTGATCGTAATGCGGATCTGAATGGTGTGCTACATGTTCCATAAAATAGTATACTTGGATTAATATGCGTAAGGTCCGTCGTTATCGCCGTAAACCGGAATCTCATCAAAATTTTCGAGCGGTGGAGGTGATGGCACAGTCCACTCAAGGGTTTTTCCGTTCCATGGATTTACTGGTGCCGGAGCCCCGTTTCGGGCCGAACGGAAAAGATTGATTACAACAATCACCAACCCGAATGTCATCACCCATGATCCTAATGATGAAAGAATATTTGCGGCATGGAATTCAGGTAAATAATCGTAATAACGACGTGGCATACCCATCATTCCCAAATAAAACATCGGTGAATATAAAGTAAGGAAACCTACTGTGAAAAAGGCCCAGCCTACTTTAGCCCAAACTTTATCGTACATGCGGCCAAACATTTTTGGGAACCAGTAGTGAATGGCACCAAAAAATGAAAACCCGACACCACCAAAAACAATAAAGTGAAAGTGAGCAACTACAAAGGCAGTATCATGAACGTAGACATTGGTGGCCAAAGCTCCGAGAACAAGTCCGGAGAAACCTCCGATCATGAATACAAAAATGAAGGTAACCGCCCACAGAAATGGAATATCCGGATTGATGGAACCTTTATGCATGGTTGAAATCCAGTTGAATACCTTAATTGCACTTGGAATGGCAACAATAAATGTCAGGATCGAAAAAGTGTATTGTGCTGTTCCGCTCATTCCTGAAGTAAACATGTGGTGTCCCCAGACGAAATAGCCGACAAACGCAATGGCTAAAGTTGAGGCGATGATAGCTTTGTAGCCAAAAATATGTTTTTGCGAGAAAGTCGGAATAATTTCAGAAATGGCCCCCATCGCTGGCAGAATCATCACATAAACCGCCGGATGAGAATAAATCCAGAATAAATGCTGGTATAGAATCGGATCACCACCTAAAGCCGGATCAAAAACTCCAATATTGAAAATACGTTCAAGCGCAACCAGCACAAGCGTAATACCGACTACCGGAGTTGCCAGCAACTGAATCCAGGCAGTGCCGTAGAGTGACCAGGGGAAAAGAGGCATTTTAAACCAGGTCATACCCGGAGCACGCATCCGGTGAATAGTAACGATGAAGTTCAGTCCGGTTAAGATGGATGAAAATCCAAGCACAAATGCCCCGAATATCGCCGGAAGTAAATTCGTCCCTGATTTAAAACTGTATGGGGCATAAAACGTCCATCCGGTATCGGGTGTGCCATTTCCGAATAGCACCGAAGCGATGACCAGTAAAGCACCGGCAACGTAAAAGTACCACGAAAGTAGATTTACTTTTGGAAATGCCACGTCCTTGGCACCAATCATGATCGGAAGCATAAAGTTTCCGAATACTGCCGGAAGTCCGGGAATTACAATCATGAAGATCATGATTACACCGTGAACCGTAAAAACCGCATTGTAAGTCTGCGGATCCATGATGGTCTTTCCCGGAGCAATTAATTCCAGTTTCATAGCCAGGCCCAGTCCGACACCCACGACGAACATGGTCATCATGGAGTACAGGTACAATAGCGCTATTCGTTTGTGATCGGTGGATAATATCCACGCAAATATCCCTTTGTATTTCCCCTTATGTTCGAGGTAATTTTCTTCAACCGGGATGTGAGCTGCTGTTTGCATAAATCAAATATGTTTGTTTAATTTTTTCTTTTGGGTTTGAATATCAATACCAGGAAAAACAGCAAAGCAATAAAAAGTATTAAAGTGCCTGTAATTTTAGTCACATTTAATACATATGCTTTCCCAACCGGATCATACGAAAAACAGTATTGCATGATTTTATTGATGGTTGGTGCCGAAAGTCCCTTTTGAGACTCAATAATTGCCATTTTAAATTCGAAAGGAAGAAAGCTAATACCAGTCAGGTAACGGGTGATTTTAGCTTTTGGGCTAACTACAGTTACCGATGCAGCATGTACAAAATCCTGACCTTGTTTTTTGTATTTAAAGCCTACTGCATTCGTAGCTTTTGCAATACTGGCACTGTCTGATACGAAAAATTTCCATCCTTTGCTGATGGATTCTTTTTTTGTGACCAGGTTCAGGTAATTGTTCTTTTTGCGAATTCCCAGATCGATCGTTTCCTGCGGATCAAAACTAATGGTCAGTACCTGGTAGTCGACTCCCGGGACTAAATCCGAAACTTCCATCACGTTGGCCAGTCCTTCCATCAATGGGCTGCAAATGCCAGGGCAACGGAAATAAACGAAATTTATAATAGTTGGTTTGTCGATTAAATCGGTAAGTAAGACACGCTGATTGTTTTCGTCGATCAGGTAAATATCGGTAGGCAGATATTCGTCCAGATGTTCCACGATCCCAATTTCAGGATCGTCGGTTTTGGTTAAATCGGTATAAGTTTGACCTGATACAGTTATTCCAGAAAAAACGAATAAAAATGCAAGAAATAAAAATGGTTTTCCATATATCGTTTGAAAAGAAAATCCGACAGGGCCTTCCATAAATTTCAGGAAGAAATTCTTCAGAAATTCTTTATTGACCATGTTTTTAAAATTGAAACTTTGTAAGTGCTTCATCTTGATTTTCGGTTTTTTTTAATGTTTTTAAAATTGAAGCCACATTAAAATCCTGAATACTTTATCAAAATTGATTGTGTTATCCAGTGTTTTATTCATATTTATCTTTTTGCTCCAATCTGTTTTGTCCTAAGAAACCCCAAAAAGTATTGAATGTTTAGAAAAAAACAGAATTTTATAGTCTTTTTTAAACTTTTCTATAATTTATACATACATTATTTTCATGATAATTGCATCTTATTTAGGTAATTCGCATGAACTCAAAAGGTTAATGCCTGGCTTTACTGTTTTCTGTTTTCAGGAAAAATTCGGTGAATGAAAATCCTGATCAATTTATGCCTTTAAAATACCAATAATTTTTTGTTAGCCTTTAATATCTTCAGGGTTTTTCAAACCTCGGGACTATTTACAGCAACTTCCCTTTTCAATCATTTCTTTTGGTGCCAGTTTTTCGGTTGTCGGACTCACAAACGGAATACCCAGTGACATACCACGGAGGATGAATAAAACTCCCAATACAAATACAAAATACGGAACTACACGTTGCATTTTTAACCTGATCCGATGCCCGATTGCATCGCTCGCTAAGGTGGCAGTGATCAGCAGTGGAATTGTTCCAAATCCAAACATCATCATAAAGATGGCTCCGGAAAGTACATTGCCTGAGCTTATTGCACCGGCAATGGCCACATAAACCAATCCGCAGGGCAAAAGTCCATTCAGGAGGCCAATCATCAGCAGGGAAGAGTATGACCGATCGGTAAATAATTTCCTTAAACGGTTTATCAGGCGGGCTGCAAAACCGCTGAACAGATTGCCAATGGTGATTTTTTCGTGAAAAACAAACGGAAACAGAACACTTACAATCATGGCCACACCCAACAGTATGGATGTCCATTGCTGAAATCCGGCCAGACGAATACCCCGACCCAGCATACCAAATAGAACTCCAAGGATACTGTAGGTAATCACCCGCCCTGAATTATATAAAAAGGCACCGGTAATTTTTGAAATCAGATTGTGCTTCTTTAAAGGCAAAGCTACAACTATGGGGCCGCACATGCCAATGCAGTGAAAACTTCCGATAAGTCCGATTGTTAAAGGTGTGATGAAGTCCATAAAAGGTTTTTAAGTTCCATGTTTCAAGTTTCAAATTCGAAGCAGCATTTTCAATTTCTTTTTCAATTCTGTCAGCTGGAATGTAAGTTTCAGTTCAAAATAAAAGGAATAGGGGACAACCTGTAAACTGCGTCTGATTACTGACC
Source organism: Prolixibacteraceae bacterium (assembly GCA_049277435.1). Classification (GTDB taxonomy): domain Bacteria; phylum Bacteroidota; class Bacteroidia; order Bacteroidales; family Prolixibacteraceae; genus Aquipluma. The sequence goes on along the minus strand of JBASYJ010000229.1, from coordinate 39,381 downwards.
ACTCATTACTGTCCCACTATAATTTCTTCTTCCTGATAATACGAAACCTTGTTGGCTTTCCAATCAACTTTTACGAGATATCTTCCCCTTTCGAGCGATTTCAGGCTAATATTTTGCGCAAATGTGGCATCTATTTTAACCGGCAGTTTCAAATCTCTTTTTTCCTGAACCGGACTGTAAAAGTGGATTTCACCGGAATATTCAGTATTATTTTCCAAATCCGGAAATTTTAGTATCAAAGTATCAGTCGTAATCCTGAATTGAATTTTCTGGAGCAATCCTTCAGTATTTTTTACTTCTTCGATGTGTTGCTGATAATTAACCGACTTTTGATAGTAGTCTTTGTCAACCAGATCATAATCCTGCCTGATTGCGATCGAAACCAGATAAGTCATCGCTGAAATCATCACAAATAATGTTAAAACGATTCCGGTTCCCCAATTGAATTTTATTTTCATATTTATATAACTGAATTACTGAAGGATTGAAGGATTGTAAACCGAAAGATTTCGACTTTTCATACCTGATCACTTCTTTTGTTTTCTTCGAAATTTTTAGAATCTTCTTTTCTGTTATCTGAGACTAATCACTGCGACTGATTATCCAACGAATTTGGCCCGACAAAAGTCGATGAAATCACTTCAATTTGTTTCCCATCCTGAAAAACACCAATCTGAATATGACTGTTCGATGATGTTAATTCTGTCTTTTTCAACACAATTAGCAAGTTTCGTTTAGCGACCTCGCCTTTTTTTACATTCAGTGAATCACCCATTAGGATAACTTCTCCTTCAGGACTTAACAGTTTTAATTGAATATCGACCTCCGAATTGGTTTTGTTTACCATTTGCAGGTCGTAAATATTGCTGTATTTATCTGGTCCGTATTCCTGAAACATGGTTCCCTGCGAGCGGATGATGATCGTTTCGACTGAACCGCGAACATTGAACAGGTATCCCGCCACCGAAAGCAGGATCACCAGAACGACAGAGTATGCAATGGCACGGGCATTAAATTTAACTTTCTTCCCTTCGGAAATTGATTTTTCGGAAGCAAAACGGATTAATCCTGCTGGTTTTTTTATCTTTTTCATCACCGAATTACAGGCATCGATGCAGGCAGTACAATTGATGCATTCGAGTTGAGTTCCGTTTCTAATATCTATCCCGGTCGGGCAGACAGCAACGCAGCTGAAACAATTGATGCAATCGCCTTTCAGCGCATATCTTGGACTTTCTGTTTCCGCATTTCTGCGTGGTTCGCCACGTTTATAGTCGTAGGCAACCAGAATTGTGTTTTCGTCGAGCATAACTCCCTGCAGCCGTCCGTATGGACAAACCATGGTGCAAACCTGTTCGCGAAACCAGGCAAATACAAAATAGTGAACGCCTGTAAAAGCGAGGATTCCCATAAGTAAACCGGTATTCTGTTTGGGCCAGCTATTCTGAATTTCAGAAAGTTTTTCAACCCCGGTGACATAGGAAACAAAAGTTAAAATGGTAAAAAACGAAATCAGCAGATAAATACCATGTTTCAGGATTCGTTTTAAAACTTTTAATACATCCATATTCTGTTCGGCCAGTTCCTGCTGTTTTCTGCTGTCGCCGTCAATCAGGTATTCAATCGGACGGTACAGAAATTCAAGAAATATAGTTTGCGGACAAATCCAGCCACAAAAAATTCTTCCGTAGATGACTGTAAATAAAACGATAAAAACCACCAGTGTAATCACTGCCATAACCAGCAGGTGAAAATCCTGGGGATAAAATGTAGTACCGAATAAAACAAATTTACGTTCCAGAATATTCAGGAAAATGAGCGGTTCGCCACCTAGTTTAAGGTATGGAGCAACATAGAAGAATGCCAGCAACGACCAGGCAATAATTCGCCGGTAATTGTATAATTTTCCTTTCGGCATTTTGGGAAACAGCCAAAGTCTTTTCCCCTCCTTGCTGAATGTGGTTGGCCGGTCTCTGAAAGTAGATTCCTGAAAGTTTCCGGAATTTTCCATGCTAACAACCTCCACCCAACCCCCTCCGAAAGAGGGGGCTTAAAGAACCCGAATTCATGGGTTTGTTTTTTGATACATCAATTTTACACATAAACATGATTGTTTTGAATGCCCAAAACCTTCCCCTTTAGGGGGAAATGGAAGGGGGCTTTAGTTCTTTACCATTTTTTCGCCCTGTGGTGCTTTTGGATTTGGCGGATTGGTTCCCTGCAGACTCAGAATATAAGCGATTACATGATCAATCTGTTTCGGATTTAACTGGCTTTTGTAGGATATCATTCCTTTTTCGATCACACCTTCGTTGATAACTTTCTTCAGGTCTTCCGGTCTTCCTCCATGAATCCAGTATTCGTCGGTAAAGTTTGGTCCGACCAATCCTTCACCAAATTTTCCGTGGCAAACCACGCATGTTTTATCGAAAGTCGATTTTCCATCGGCCAGAATTTGCTCCTGGGATAAAGGAGCAGCTGCTGTCTTTGTCGCTTCATCTTTTACTGCAACCTCGGTTTTTGCCCTTGCGGCTGCCATTTCCTTGCCATATTCTTTTTTCTGAACAATACTTGAATCTTCAAAAACAAAAAGCAATACCAGGTATGAAAATGAAATTACAATGGTGATGTAAAAGATATACTTTAACCAGGGTGGAAGCGGATTATCCAGTTCTTTGATGCCATCGAATTCATGTCCACCGAAATACTGGATTTTTGTAACATCATCAACTTCCTGATGTGATTCGTGCGATTCGTTCAATTGTGTATCATCAGTTGTTTGCATAATCTTGTGTTTTGCAATTTATTCAGATTAATTTTTACTAATACAAAATTTTGGGTTTGCCGGTCTCCATACCTTTTGCGGCCTGTTTTATCCTTTTGCCGATTGCATTTCTGTTGATTCGTCAATCGAATCTTCCAGCGGCAAATTGCTGAACCGGGTAACTTCATCTTTTTTCATCCTGAATGCCCGAATGGAAACGATGATGAAAAAGGTGAAAAAGATAATAAAACTGATCAAAGCATAGATCTCGACATGAAGAATGCTTTGTAATGATTCTTTTATCATGGCTTATTTTTTTTCTGGTTTATTCATGATGTCAACTCCCAGGCGTTGCATATAGGCGATCAATGCGATGATTTCGCGGTTGCTTTCGGTTTGAATGCCTTGTGCTGCCAGATCTTTGGCAATGCTGTCGGCCTGTGCCTTTAAATCGGTAATGGCCTGTTGTTCGTAATTGTCTGGATAAGGCACTCCAAGTAATTTCATAGCACGAATCTTCCCCGGGGTCGACTGAATATCGATTTCCTTATTAGCCAGCCAAGGATATTTTGGCATGATTGAAGCTTCATTCATTTTTTGCGGATCGATAAAATGGTTGTAATGCCAGGAGTTCGGTTTGTAAATTTTACCGGTTTTAACTCCTTCGCGCGAAAGATCCGGTCCGGTACGTTTCGATCCGAACTGGAACGGGTGATCATAAACCGATTCACCTGCTTTTGAGTATTCACCATAGCGTTCGGTTTCGGAACGGAATGGCCGGATCATCTGTGAATGGCAGTTGTAGCAACCTTCTTTCACATAGATATCTCTTCCCTGAAGTTCAAGTGGAGTGTAAGGTTTTACACTGGTAATTGTCGGAATGTTTGATTTAATCAGGTAAGTTGGAATAACTTCAACAATTCCACCGATCAGGATCGCAATGGTTGCAAAAATCAGGAACCGGATAGGTTTGCGTTCCAGGAAACGGTGCCAGCTTTCAGATTCCGTTTTTGTACTGATTTCAGATTCCAGTGCAGGAGCCTGGGCTTCTTCTTCAGCAACAAAAGAACCAGCTTGTGCAGTTTTTACCACATTGTAAATCAGGATCAGGAATCCGATGACATATAGTGCACCTCCAAAGGCACGGATGGAGTACATCGGAATCAATTGTGTAACTGTTTCCAGGAAATTCGGATACATTAAAAATCCGTCAGCTGTAAATTGTTTCCACATCAAAGCCTGAGTTATTCCACCGATATAAAGTGGGACGGCATAAAAAACGATGGCAAGGGTGGATATCCAAAAATGTACATTGGCCAATTTTGTTGAATAAAGTTTGGTGTTGTAAAGACGTGGAATCAACCAGTAGATCATACCGAAAGTTAGCAGTCCGTTCCAACCCAAGGCACCGATATGAACGTGCCCAATGGTCCAGTCGGTAAAGTGGCTGATGGCATTTACGTTTTTGAACGACAGCATTGGTCCTTCAAAAGTTGACATGCCGTAACAGGTAATTCCGACCACAAACATTTTTAAAACCGGGTCGCGGCGAACTTTATCCCACGCACCACGCAAAGTCAGTAATCCGTTAATCATACCACCCCAGCTTGGAGCAATCAGCATGACCGAGAAAGTTGTACCCAGGGCTTGCAGCCAATCGGGTAACGAACTGTATAATAAATGATGTGGTCCGGCCCAGATGTAGAGGAAAATGAGTGACCAGAAATGGACAATGGATAATTTATAGGAATATACCGGCCGGCCTGAAGCTTTTGGTACAAAATAATACATCATTCCCAGAAAAGGAGTTGTCAGGAAAAATGCGACCGCATTGTGACCATACCACCACTGAACCAATGCATCCTGAACACCGGCATACAGGGTATAACTTTTCAGGAAACTAACCGGTACCGCAAGCGAATTGAATATGTGCAGGACAGCAACTGTTACCCAGGTTGCAATGTAAAACCAGATCGACACATATATGTGGCTGGTTCTGCGTTGCAGTATTGTTCCGAACATGTTCCATCCGAAAACAACCCAAACCAGAGTAATGGCAATGTCGATTGGCCATTCCAGTTCAGCGTATTCTTTTCCGGTAGTAAATCCGGCCAGTAAGGTTACTGCAGCAGCAACAATAATCGACTGCCATCCCCAAAAATGAATTTTACTGAGTAGTTGGCTGTAAATTCTGGTTTTCAGTAATCGTTGCAACGAATAATAAACAGCAGTAAAAATGGCATTTCCAACAAAGGCGAAAATCACTGCATTGGTGTGAACCGGGCGGGTTCGTCCAAATGTTGTGAATTCAAGCCCAAAATTCATGGAAGGAATGAAAATTTGAAGGGCGATAAGTAAGCCAGCCAAAAGGCCAACAACACCCCAGACAATGGTGGCTATCGCAAAATTCCGGGTAATCCGGTTGTCGTACGAAAACTTTTGTAATTCCATAGAGTAGTATTTAGTTTTATATTTTTTTTCTTGTCGTTTTTTCTTGATTTATCTGTTAGAGACGCACGGTATTGTTTGTTTCATCAAATCAAATTTCTGTTAAAGACGCACTGCCGTGCGTCTCTACAATTATATCATATCAGATTTCGATAGAGATGCGCCGCTGTGTGTCTCTGCAAAAACAACATTATTTTGTCTATTCATTCTCTAAATTTATAAAATTGTGTCTGTTAAAATAATTTTTCCTCATCCTTATTTTCTGATGTCAATTGCGATTTGTCGTTGCTGCTTTTTTCTTTTTCCGGTTCGTCTGAATTTACCGGAGGATCGTCAAAAAGTATCCTGACCGATGGCGTATAGGTATCGTCATATTGCCCGTTTTTAACCGACCAGATAAAGGCAATTAAAAATGCACCAGCCATAACAATTGCAGCAAAAACCAAAACAAATACTACCGACATATTTTTTTCTTTTTAAAATCGCTGTGCTTTTGCTGATAAACTTACTGAAAAACTGGCAAATGCAACTACTGAAACCGAACTAATTGGCATCAGAATCGCTGCAATTATCGGAGTCAGGCTTCCCTGAACCGCGAATGACAAGCCAACCAGATTATACAGAAATGAGATCAAAAATCCTGCTTTGACAATTTTCATACTTCGGTGTGTAAAATGAATGTATTTGTGCAAATTCGAAAATTGCTTTGCCTGCAGAATCGCATCACAGGCTGGTGAAAAATTGAAAACATTGTCAGCAATTACAATTCCTACATTGCTTTCGTTCAGCGCTCCGGCATCGTTCAAGCCGTCGCCGATCATTAAAACCTTTCGTCCGTTTTGCTGCAAATTCCTGATGTAATCCAGTTTATCGGTTGGTGTCTGATTAAAATGCAGGTACTTTTCAGTTCCGAAATACTTAATCAGATTCGATTTTTCGGCTTCATTATCACCGGTTAACAAATGCAATTCGTGTGTTTTCTCCAATTTCTGAATTAATTCGTGCAAGCCCGGCCGGTATTCATTTTCGAGTTGAAAATGTCCGGCGATCGAATTTTCCAGGTACACCCACACTTCGGTTTTCAGGTTTTCGTTTTCAGCTTTTTCTCCGGAAACAAAATACCTGGAGCCCATGTTAATCCGGATTCCATTCACCGTGGCACTTATTCCCAGTGCTGGAATTTCCTGAAAATTCTCAACATCGGATAACTCATCAGATTTTATCGAATTAAATATTGTTTTGCTTAACGGATGCGACGAATGATAAGCCACCGACTTGATCATGCGGAGCTGTTCTGTCGAAAGTTCCCGGCCAATGAAACGGATCTCGGCCAGCTGAGCATTGGTTATGGTCCCGGTTTTATCAAAAACAACCGTATCGACATGGTTCAGATGTTCAATAACGGCTGTATTTTTCAGGTAAAAGCCCTTTCGCCCGAATTGGCGCATTGTACTTCCGAATGTGAACGGAACCGTGAGTGCCAGCGCACAGGGACAGGCAATGATGAGAACCGAAGTAAAGGCAAAAAGGGCAATTTCAGGATTGACAAAATACCAGAATGCCCCTGCTGAAATGGCTATGAGGATAATCGTAACTGTAAAAATCTGGCCAACCCGGTTGACGATTGTATTCAGCTTATTTTCGGAGTTATACGGATTCTCTGATTGATTCCAGAGTTGGGTCAGGTAGCTTTGTTCCACTTCCTTTTCGATAGTCAGTTCAATGGCGCTTCCAATCTGACGGCCACCGGCAAAAACAAAATCACCGGCTTTTTTTGCCACCGGCATCGACTCGCCGGTTACAAAACTATAATCGATGTTTGCGATTCCGCTTTTCAGGATCGAATCGGCAGGAACAATTTCCTGGTTCCGGACCAGAATCCGATCACCGGCTTTCAGGTTTTCGAGCGGAATGGTCATATTTCCGGAGTCTGTAATTTGTGTTACTGCCAGCGGAAAGTATGTTTTGTAGTCGCGTTCGAACGAAAGTGCCTGGTAAGTTTTTCCCTGGTACCACCGGCCAACCAGTAAAAAGAATACCAGCCCGGTTAACGAATCGATGTATCCGATGCCTTTTCCTGAAAGAATTTCGACCAGACTTTGAGTGAAAAGGGTAATCAGTCCCAAAGCGATCGGCAGATCGATGCTGATGATTTTTTTCTTCAGGCTTTTAAAGGCGGTCAGAAAATAATCACTGGCGCTGTAGGTTAGTACAGGAATAGCCAGAAGTACGCTTAGCCAGCCAAACAATTGTTTCATCTCTGTTTCCAGAAATTCGTGTCCGGGAAGGTATTGCGGGAAATGATAAATCATGGCATTCATGAAACTAAAAGCAGCAATCCCAATTTTGATGTACAGTTTTTTATCTGATTTGTCGGTTTGAGGTTTCTCGATGCTATGTTGATTGATTTCGGGCACGTAATGAATGCTGACCAGTAATTCGACCAGTTGCCGCAACGAAATCTCGGTTTCGCGGAAAGTAATGTTGATTTCCTTTTTCGGAAAATTGACCACTGACTGGATGATCCCCGGGTTCAGGCTGTGCATATTTTCGAGCAGCCAGATGCAGGATGCACAATGAATTTCAGGGATGAAGAAACTAACTTTGGCTATTCCTCCTTCAGAAAAGAGCAAAATTTTGGTTTTAAACTGCTCCAGATCGAGAAATGCATACGTGTCGTTGTTGGGGTAGTTCGTGTCTTCGATGCGGATGCCCTGCATGGGCTCGATCTGGTAATATTGCTTGAGCCGGCTGGAATGAAGTATCTGGTATACAGCGGAACATCCTGAGCAGCAGAATGGATTTTCGTCGAACCAAACTGGCGTTTTTCCACACGAATTTCCGCAATGAATACATTTTACTTCGTCGTTCATAAGATAAGGGTCGGCAGTTGAATTACCGGTAATTAAGGATTCAAACGAGAATTTGTTCAATTAAAAGTATAAAAATAACAATAAAAAAAGGATGAAAATGCCTGCTGTTGTTGCAATTCGTTAGATTTCAACAGACTCTGTATTTTTGAAAAAGCATGAATATGTTTTTCAGGAATTTTCTTCACATTAATTCCTCTATTCGTAAAATTCAATCTAACTTTAGATTTTGGTTCAATTGAATTTTAGGGGGTATTCATTTCTGAATTCTAAAAAACGGAATGGCATTTATTATGGCTTTTCTGAAATTATTAAAACCTCTTCTGCTGATTGGTTATTTACTGAATATGAATCTACTCAAACAAATCTACAGGTTTTATTACGAGGGTTTTACAAACCTACCCCGATGGGGAAGGCAAGTCTGGCTGGTAATTCTGGTCAAACTTTTTATCCTGTTTGTTGTCCTGAAAATTTTCTTTTTTCCGAATTTTCTGAAAACCAATTTCAATACCGATACAGAACGTAGTAATCACGTTCTGGAAAATTTAACCAATATCAACCCATAAAAACTGAATTATGCACGAAGGATTCGATTTAAGTTTAGTCGATTGGTCGCGGGCCCAATTTGCTCTGACGGCCATGTATCACTGGATTTTTGTGCCGCTCACCCTGGGGCTTGGAATCATCATCGCCATCATGGAAACGCTTTATGTCAAAACCGGAAATCCGGAATGGAAACGGATCACCAAATTCTGGATGATCCTGTTCGGAATTAATTTTGCCATTGGGGTGGCGACCGGAATCATCCTCGAATTCGAATTCGGTACCAACTGGTCGAACTATTCCTGGTTTGTTGGCGATATTTTTGGCGCTCCGCTGGCTATCGAAGGAATTCTGGCTTTCTTTATGGAATCCACATTTATCGCGGTCATGTTCTTTGGCTGGAATAAAGTGAGCAAAGGATTTCATCTTACCGCTACCTGGCTCACTGCAATTGGCGCTAATTTATCGGCATTGTGGATTTTAGTTGCCAATGGCTGGATGCAAAAACCGGTCGGGATGGTTTTTAATCCTGAAACGGCTCGTATGGAAATGGTCAATTTCTGGGAAATCTTATTCTCGCCAACAGCTGTCCATAAATTTCTGCACACCACTTCATCGAGTTTTATTCTGGCTTCGATTTTTGTAATTGGTGTTTCGGCCTGGTATATCCTGAAAGGCCGGGATGTGGTTTTTGCCCGTAAAAGCATTGTGATAGCTGCCATTTTTGGATTTCTATCGTCGCTTTACACGGTAATGACCGGCGACAGTTCGGCCCGCGATATCGCGCACCATCAATCCATGAAATTTGCTTCTTTCGAAGGTTTGTACAATGGAAGCGAGGGCGCCGGTTTGGTTGCACTGGGTTTTATTTCACAGAATCAGGCCGATCCATCGAACGAAAATCTGAAAGACTTTGCTTTGAAAATTGAAATTCCAAATATTCTTTCCTACATGGCCTATCTCGATTGGGACGCTTTTGTTCCGGGGGTAAACGATCTGATCAGGGGCAATGAAAAGTACGGAATTATGGGGGCCCCGGAAAAAATCAGGCGTGGAAAAATCGCCATCGAAAAACTAAAAGCTTACAAGGAGGCCAAAAAATCGGGGATGGTAGGTCAGTCGGACTCCTTGAAAACCGAGATTATGAGCGCCGACTTTCAGAAAAACTATTTTGCCTATTTTGGATATGGCTACATCAGCGATCCACAAACGCTCGTACCAAGTATTCCTCTGGCCTTTTACAGTTTTCACCTCATGGTTGTGCTGGGCATGTATTTTATCTTGTTTTTCCTGATGGCACTTTATTATACACTGAAAGGAAAAATCCACAAGCATCGTTTATTTCTTAAAATTGCTATCTGGACCATTCCTTTGGCCTATCTGGCCAGTCAGGCCGGATGGGTTTTAGCCGAAGCGGGCCGGCAGCCCTGGGTCATTCAGGATTTAATGCCAACCATGACTGCGGTAACTAAAATCAGTACCGGCGCTGTTCAGGTTACGTTCTGGCTGTTTGCCGTGGTATTTACAACCCTGCTTATTGCTGAAGTAAAAATAATGATGCGACAAATTAAAATCGGACCAAATTCAGAAGGAGGAAACAGTCATGTTTGAAACATTATCACTCATAAGTTTGCAGCAATACTGGTGGCTGATCGTTTCGCTGCTTGGAGCTTTGTTCGTTTTTCTGACTTTTGTTCAGGGAGGAGCGACCTTGCTATTTACAATTGCCAGGAATGAAACTGAAAAAACCTTGCTTGTGAATGCACTTGGTCGCAAATGGGAATTTACGTTTACGACTCTGGTTACTTTCGGAGGTGCATTTTTTGCTTCATTTCCACTTTTTTACGCCACCTCGTTTGGAGGAGCATATTGGGTTTGGGTCGCTATTCTCTTTTCGTTTATTATTCAGGCAGTATCCTATGAGTTTCGAAAAAAGCCAGCTAACTTTCTTGGCACAAAAACCTATGAAATATTTCTTTTCATCAATGGAATAGTAGGTCCGCTTCTGATTGGAACTGCAGTAGGAACCTTCTTTAACGGTGCCATGTTTTCGCTCGACGATATGAACCGGGTCACCTGGGGAACAGATTACAGAGGATTGGAAGCAGTTCTGACCTTTCATAATCTTGCTCTTGGATTAGCGGTTCTATTCCTGGCACGTGTTCTTGGTTTGCTGTATTTTATGAATTCCATCGAACATGAAGTAATTTTCGCCCGCTCGAAGAAGTACCTGTTAGCCAATGTTATCCTGTTTTTGGTTTTCTTTCTTTATTTCGTAATTGCGCTGCTTTTTAAAGATGGGTTTGCTTACAATCCTGAAAGCGGAGAAGTTACCATTGAATCTTATAAATACCTGAATAATCTTCTTTCCATGCCAATTAACACCCTGATGTTTCTGCTTGGTGTTGCCGGTGTTTTGTGGGGAATTATTACAACACTCCTGAAAGGTGGAACAAAGGGAATCTGGTTTACCGGTGCCGGAACTGTATTAGCAGTTTGGGCTCTGTTTATTCTGGCAGGTTTCAATCACACTTGCTTTTATCCTTCCGTTTTTGATTTGCAATCATCCTTAACCATCGAAAACGCATCATCGAGCCGGTTTACGCTGGTTACAATGAGTTACGTTTCTTTAATTGTTCCATTTGTTATTGCTTATATCTGGTATGTCTGGAAAGCCATGAATGCAAAGAAAATGAACACTGAAGAACTGGAACAGGAACATCACGTTTATTAATAACAACTTACAACTATGTATTGGACTTCCATATTTTGGTATTTAAGCTGGCCGGTTTTGGTCATTATCACCTATCAACTGGTTAAATTTACTGTTTTGAAATACGAAACTGTTCTGGAAAAACCTCAGAAAAAATCAATTCCAGCGAAATAAAAAACGATACCGGTACTGAAACTTCCAGGGTTTTATAAACACTGGAGGTTTTGTTCCTTGGTATACATAGTGTTTTTATGGATTTGATCATTTTAAAAGGCCAGATCTTTTTACTTCATTCGAAAAGTCCTTTTTGAAATGAATGAAAGGCTATTTGCAATAGGAGACATTCATGGTTGTTTCGATTCTTTTCGCGAGTTAGTTGAATGTAAAATTAAATTCTCGAAAAGTGACAAACTGGTTTTGCTTGGAGACTATATTGACCGTGGAAATCAAAGCAAGGAAGTAATTGATTTTATTCTGGACTTAAAAAATCTGAATTTTGATGTCATCACCCTGAAGGGAAATCATGAAGCCATGTTGCTTGATGCACTTGGGAATAACCTGTTTTTATACCATTGGTTTCAGAATGGAGGCATTCATACCTTATATAGTTTTCGAATCCGGTCGCTGCATCAACTTGACGACAGGTATGTTGGATTTTTCAAAGGATTAACTCTTTATTATTCATTGGAGAACTTTCTTTTTGTGCATGCGGGATTTAACGATACTGTTGAAAATCCATTTGAGGATGAATTTCAAATGCTTTGGTCAAGAAGTGAAAAATACTCTAATCCGGTTTTTAAGGATAAGATAATTATTCATGGACATACACCGATTACAGAAAATTTATGCAAAAGAACAGTTCAGCAGAATAATCAGGTAATTAATATTGATACAGGATGTGTTTATTCCGGATTGCCAGGTTATGGAAAATTAACTGCCATCGAATTGTATTCTGGAGAACTTTTTTCGGTGTGAAAATTTATTCCGGGTTGAAACAACAATTCTCTGATTGTGGCTTAGAAATCTCCAACGGGATCCGATCATTTTAAAAGAACAGTATTATGTCTGGCTGAAACCTGTCGAATAATTTTACGCTCTGGTTTTATTCGCAAATTTTCCATAATGTCTTATGTCCCTTGTTTATTGCACATCGCTATTAAAAAATTGAAGTGATCAGATCAATATCAGATGTATCTGGATTTAATCGATACTGTGTTAATTGTCTGTTATACAGTATTTCTGAATTTATATTGATTTTTATTTTTACAGTATAGTTGTTTTTTTCTGTAAAAAAAAGTATACTTACTCTATCATTTTTTTTCGTGAATAACTGGGGAATTATCAATCGGGCAAGCTAAGACGGACTGTTCTTTATTCGGTTTCCCGTTTAATATATATTGCGGTTCACTGATTGAGGGGAATGATATGCGAAGAATAAATTTAATCTATGCAATTGTGATTTTATTGCTTCAGGGAAATGTACTATTCTCTCAGGAATATAATCACACTGTGATTAATTATTTTGATTTCAAAGAAGATGTAAGTCATATATATGCTGCAGAAACAACTTTGACTTTCGATCAACATGATCAATATATTACATCATTCAACATCCCTGTTGACCGTTATCATGATTCCATCCAAGTTAAATCACAAAAGGAGTCGATTGAACCTATTCTTACAGAAGAAACACTTCCAAACGAACCAGGAGAGTGGGATCTTCGGTTTAATATTGATTACACAAAACAGAACAATCGAATTTATACTGCACTACCTCAGGTTCAACTTTTTTTCGGTATTTTCAGGAATGTGGGTGGGGAGATCAGTCTGCCTTTATATTACAGCAAAGGGGAAAAAGTTGAATATGGATTTGGTTCAGTATCGACAAGTATTAAATGGCTGGTTGTAAATCAAAGTTTTACCTTCCCGGCATTTGTAGTTGGCCTTGATATTGGTTTGCCAACCAATAGTATCGTTGAAGAATCTGAAGAACGTACTTTCGAATATTCACCTTATGTCGCATTCCTTAAAGATTTTGGACAATTATGTGTTCAGGGAAACCTTGCCTTATCGACTGAATTTCCTGTCTCCGGTGGAGAAAAAAATCATAGCACCGAATTTAATATTGCATTTGCTTATCCCACATTTGATGATAAAATAAATGTTCTTGCTGAATTGAACAGTTCATTTTCCAGAAAGGAACCAAATGAATTATTCCTTTCTCCCGGGATTAAATATCATCTTAACGATAAACATTTTTTCGCACTTGCTTTTCCGGTGGGACTTTATAACATGTCCTCCAATTTTAGAATTTTCATACAATATCAGTTCCAATTATAATCATTCCTAACATGAATATACTTAAGATATTAAATTCTAAAATAAAGAATAAACTGATATTTGGTTTTTTTTTTATTTCTCTGCTGGCAGGAGTGGTAGGTTTAATTGGTCTCAACACAATTTGGAAAATCGAAAGAGATTACGAACGTATTTCCACAAAATCACTGCCTCTTATTCAGGATCTTGAAAATATGAAGTTTGCCTGTGTTAGACTAGTTTCATCTACCACTGAATATGCATTTTTGCAAATGCAAAATGTAGATAACAGTCAAATAACACAATTGGAAGAAGAAAAAGATCTGATGCAGGAATCCTGTATTCTATGTCATGAATCTTTCTCGAAATATGAACAGCTGGTGAATGAATCATTTCCGGAAGCACTATTGCAGATCAATGAAATTAAAGAAAGTGGAAAAATGCTTCATATTTTTTCCAACGAAATTACAGACCTAAAAAAACAAAGCGAATCATCAAAGATTAAAGAAGAATTTGAAGATGAGGAAATGAAATTTCTTCATGCGATGAACCATGCTCTTAGCATTAGAAATGATAAGTTAACAGAAGAAAAAGCAGAATTAAGTTTGATAATCTCATCATCCTTTAAAAACATCATGGCTTTTAGTTTGGTGACTCTATTCTTAAGTTTATTAATCAGTATTCTGTATTCACGTTCTATTTCAAGGCCGATTGTAAAACTTACACAACTTACTGACGATTTCAGGAAAGGAAATATGGATGTTGCCATTAATATTCAGTCAACTGATGAAATTGGAGTATTAAGCAGAAGTTTTAATGCGATGGCACAAAAAATAAAGCTGCTTATATTTCAACTGGAAGAGGAGGTAAAGCAAACCACAGAAGCTGAAGAATTAATCAGAAAATCTAACCAACAAATAAAATTAATATTGGATGTTGCCGGTGAGGGTATCATTGGTCTTGATGTCAATGGTAATCATACTTTTGTTAATCCGAGAAGTTCACTGATGCTTGGGTACAAAGTTGAAGAATTAATAGGGAAAAATAGCCATGCACTTTATCACCATTCCTATCAAGACGGAACAGTGTATCCTCTCGGACTATGTCCAGTCTATGAAACACTAAATGACGGCAAAATTCATCGTGGAGAAGAATATTTCTGGAAGAAAGATGGCACTTGTTTTCCTGTAATATTTAGTAGTATACCGATCTTTGAGAATAAAAAGATTACAGGTGCAGTTGTGACATTTAACGATATCAGTGACCGGAAGCGTGCAGAAGAATCGTTCCTGGCATTATCACGACGAAATGAGATACTGCTCCAAACAGCCAGTGATGGCATTCACATAACTGACGAACGAGGGAATATCGTTGAAGCCAATGAGGCATTCTGTTCCATGCTGGGATATAAGCGTGAAGAAATGATGCAACTTAACGTTGCTGATTGGGACATGAAATGGTCGGGAGAGGAACTGTTGTCGAGAGTAGGTGAATTAATTACGCATCCCATAGTGTTTGAAACAAGGCATCGCCGTAAAGATGGATCATTGCTTGAGGTTGAGATCAGTGCTGTCAGTGTAACAATTGAGGGCCGAAACTATAATTATGCCGCAGCACGTGACATCACCGATCGTAAGCGGATTGAAGAAGAATTAAGAAGATCAAATGAAGAGTTAATTAAAATAAACGCCGAAAAAGACAAATTTTTCTCCATTATTGCCCATGATTTGAGGAGCCCTTTCAGTAGTTTATTGGGTATTTCCGAATTGATAGCTTCTGAAAATGATGATTATTCCAAAATTCAGCTCGAAGAATTTGGCAAATCCATAAATACAACCGCACAAAATATTTTTAAATTACTTAACAATCTATTAGACTGGGCACAGCTGCAAAAGGGTACCATGAAATTTGCTCCGGAAGATTACCCTCTGAAGGAAAAAGTAGATCAAGCTATCGAAACAATTAATCAGAGGGCTTTACAAAAAGGAATAATCATGATCAATGAAGTAGGGGAAAATCAAAAAGTTTTTGCTGATGAAAAAATGATCAGTTCAATCCTTCGCAACCTTTTGTCGAATGCAGTTAAGTTTACCAGAAGCAAAGGAATAATTACAGTCAAATCAAAAAACATAAATAATGATCGGATAGAAATTTCAGTAAATGATACCGGTATAGGTATTTCCAGCAATAATATACCTAAACTCTTCAAAATAGATGAGAAATTTAGTGTGATTGGAACCGATGGCGAACCAAGTACCGGATTGGGCTTGCTGCTCTGTAAAGAGTTTGTTGAAATGCATGGCGGTAAAATTTGGGTAGAAAGTGAATTAGAAAAGGGAAGCACCTTTAGTTTTTTGTTGCCGTTGCAGCATAACTAAATTGCATTTTTAAGTGATCCATTTTATTTCTGTTTTTTTGATCCAGAGTATAATAATCATATGTTTTATTATTTAAAAACCATTCTGAGCCGAGGATATCTTGCTAAAATTCAGATTATTGAATTCTGACTTTCTAAATTTATTTTTAAAGAAAATTTTATTCTATTTAAACTTTTTCATAATCACTCAGTCCAAGCAAAGAATTTTTAAACTTTCAATTATGAAAAGAATTATTTTAATTTTATTCGTGGCTGTTTTTGCATTGGGTTCCAGTTTTGCACAACAACGAGATCCTGCTGCCAGATTAAAAAATGAACTTGATGGTTTGACCACCGAACTAGGTTTAACCAAAGACCAATTGGCAAAGGTTACTCCAATAGTTACTGAAGCCCAAAAGAAACAAGGTGAAATGTTTGCTAAAATGCGCGAGGAAGGTAATATGGACCGTGATAAAATGCGCGAAGAACGTACTAAAATGCAGGCAGAAACCGACAAGGCTTTAAAAACTGTTTTAACTCCAGAACAAGGTGTAAAACTGGATGCATACCGTAAAAAACAAGCAGAGGAACGTGCCAAACGGATGCAGGAACGCGGACAATAAGGTTTTATCACGATATTCAGATAAAATAAAAACCTCCAGAATTTTGAAATCACGGGAGGTTTTTATTTTGTTCAGTTGCTGATTTGATTGGAATTTGCAAAGATCTTTATCTAGAACCTGTTTGTCATCAGTTTATAGTTTGGATCTTCAAGAACGTTTACATCAATTAATTCTTCAGCATTTTTAAGCAAGGCTTTACAATCCGGACTCAAATGTTTCAAATGAATGGTTTTACCTACCTTCAGATATCGTTCGGTTATTTTATTCAGTGCTTCAATGGCCGACATATCCACCACGCGGCTTTCAGCGAAATCGATGACCACATCCTCTGGGTCGTTCAGAACATCAAATTTTTCATTGAATGCGGTAACTGAACCAAAAAACAGCGGTCCGTAAATTTTGTAATGTTTCACCCCGTTTTCGTCGGTGTGTTTTCGTGCACGGATACGTTTGGCATTGTCCCAGGCAAAAACCAGCGCGGCAATAATAACTCCGACCATGACTGCCAGCGCCAGATTATGCAGAACCGCAGTAACCAGTGTAACGGTAACCATAACAAAAATATCTGATCGTGGCATTTTGTTGAAAATTTTCAGGCTGGCCCATTCAAAGGTTCCGATTGCTACCATGATCATCAGGCCTGTTAGTGCCGCCATGGGCAACTTTTCAATTAATCCGGAACCAAACATGATGAATACCAGAAGCATCACCGATGCAACTATTCCCGAAAGTCTGGCTCTTGCTCCTGAAGAAATGTTGATCAAGCTCTGGCCAATCATAGCGCAACCACCCATTCCGGAGAACATACCTGACAAAATATTGGCAGCGCCCTGTGCAACAGCTTCCTTATTTCCTCTTCCGCGGGTTTCGGTTATTTCATCAATAATGTTCAGTGTCAGTAAACTTTCAATTAAACCGACTCCTGCCATGATGGCTGCATAGGGGAATATGATGCTGATGTTTTCGAAAGTAAACGGAATCTTCGGGAAGTGAAAAGGTGGAAAACCTCCCTGGATTGAGGCCATGTCACCCACTGTTTTGGTTTCAATTCCGAAAACCGTTACCAGTCCAAAAATGAACAAAATAGCGGTTAAGGATGCCGGAATTATTTTTGTAAACTTTGGTAGACCCCAGATAATCAGCATGGTAATGAATACCAGGCCAAGTAAAATGTAGAGTGGATTTCCTGTGAGCAAGTTCCCGGAAGTGTCTTTGAACTGATCAAGTTGAGACATGAAAATGATAATGGCCAGTCCGTTAACAAAACCGAAAATAACAGGGTGGGGAACCAGTCGCATTAACTTTCCAAGACGAAAAACACCAGCTAAAATCTGAATGATCCCGGCAAGAATGACCGTTGCAAAAATGTATTCAACACCGTGAGTTTTGGCCAAAGCCACCAAAACAACCGCAACTGCGCCAGTGGCTCCTGAAATCATTCCCGGACGGCCGCCAAAAACAGAAGTGATCAATCCCATCATGAAAGCGGCATAAAGGCCTGTAAGCGGAGAAAGTCCGGCAATAAACGCGAATGCCACAGCTTCAGGAATTAGGGCCATAGCAACGGTTAGTCCGGAAAGAATCTCCGTTTTGTAATCAACTTTTTGCGACAGATTAAACAGATTAAAATACTTCTTCATTCGAATAAATAATAGGTTACCCATTTCAGGAATGAATATTCCGGAAACAGAAATAATATATGTAAATGGGGAATTTGCTACCTCACCGCAGATTAACTATAGAAAAGCAGATTGCCGCGATAGTTTTCTTCATTAAGGGGTGCAAAACTAGGTTTTCAAATCTTTTAAAAGACCTTATTGATTTTTATTTCCGGAATGTTGTTGATTTGATGATGTAGCCTGAAAAAAAGATCCGATCTTTTTCAGGATCGGATCTTTCTGGATATCATTTGTTAATTCGAATTGAATCAATTTTATCCTGATCATTATTTTGTTCCGGCTAGTTGGCTGACAACTGAAAGTAAAACATACCAAATAATAATCAATGGAAGAGCATAAATCTGAAGGAAGACCAGCATCAAAATGGTGACCCCCAAAAATAAAAAACGGAGCGCGTTTTCTTTCAGGTTCAGGTTTTTGAATTTCAGCGAAAACATCGGCAACTCGGAAACCATTAGGAAAGAAGATGCGAAAATTGAAGCCAGAAGAACGTATTTGTTTAGAATTATTGGGACGATGCTCTGGTTTGTCCCAAGTTCGAGAATCAGGGCCAGGGAGGCAAAAAAGATAGCATTGGCCGGAATTGGCATGCCCAGAAACTGTTCGCTTTGCCTGTCATCTGTATTAAATTTGGCGAGACGGAAGGCTCCTGCAACCGGAATCACAAAACTGGTAAAAAGTACTACCCATTGGCTCCAGTGTGCTTCTATCTCCTGAATGGGCTGATTTTTATCAAACAAGGTAAGTTCGAGCATCGTGAATACAATAGCCGCCGGTGCCACACCAAATGAGACCATATCAGCCAGCGAATCGAGCTCTTTACCAATGGATGAATAGGCTTTCAGTAAACGGGCAGAAAAGCCATCGAAGAAATCAAAAACAGCTGCCGAAAAAATAAAAATTGCTGCCCAGCCCAATTGTCCATCGACTGCAAAGAAAACCGATAAACTGCCGCATACCAGATTCATGGCGGTGATCGCATTCGGAACCCAGAAAAATATTTTGCTGATTCGACTCATGATTACAATTGACCGATGATGGTTTGTGAGCCGGTTACTTTTTCGCCAAGTTTAATGTTTAATTTTGTACCAAGAGGAAGATATAAGTCAACCCTGGAGCCAAAACGGATAAATCCCAATTCAGTCGTCTGGTCTACTTTATCGCCGACTGTAACATAATTGATGATGCGTCGCGCAACAGCTCCGGCAATCTGTTTCATAACGATTTCGCGTCCATCAGATATTTTCACAGCTGTGGTAGTCCGTTCGTTTTCTTCGGCTGATTTATCTTTAAATGCAGCATAGAATTCACCATCCTTGTGTTTCATATAGGTAACCTCACCCGGAACAGGAATCCAGTTGATGTGAACATTGGTTGGCGACATGAATATGGAAACCTGAAGACATTTCGATTTCAGATATTCGTTTTCAATGGTCTCTTTAATTTCGCAGATTTTTCCGTCGGCAGGTGATAAAATTATTTTATCGTCAAGATTGACAGTGCGTTGTGGATATCTGAAAAACTGAACAATCAGGAAATAAACCAAAGCTCCTGAACCCAGAATGCCTGTTTTTACTAATTGGTTATCGATAAAAAACCAGGAAAATAAAATGAGTACCGCAATAAATGCAGTAGCGTAATTTATTGTTCCGATGCCGGCTTTATGAACTTTCATCATTAATTCTTAGATTTTGGGCTCAAAAATAGCAAATTATTGAGCTTTTTCGCAGACTAGCCGGTTTTTAGTTAAGCTAATTTATGTTGCCTGATATCTGGCCGTCGAATTTTTATACGGAAGTTAGAATGATTCTGTTTTTTTTAATTTCTGAGAGGTGGTTTAATATTCAGAAATAGAGCTGATTGGTGTCTTCTCCTATTTTTAGGATAAACTTTTATACCTGAAATAGCGATCAAAAACCACCGATTATCTATTGAACGAAAATTAAAAGATAAATAACAATAAACGGAGCTGCAAAGAATAATGAATCAAAACGGTCGAGAACTCCACCGTGGCCGGGAAGGATATTTCCGCTGTCTTTTATCCCAAAATAACGTTTAAACATCGATTCGGTGAGGTCTCCGTATGTTGAGGAAATAACAGTTATTACACTTATCGTGATCCAGTGGATCAGGCTAATTTCAGGAATAATGGTTGATATAATCCACGATGCACCGATTGCTGTTAAAGTACCACCAATGGCACCTTCCCAGGATTTTAGCGGGGAAATACGTTCGAACAGCCTGTGTTTACCAAACGAAACCCCAAATAAATAGGCCCCTGAATCATGAATCCAGATAATCGCGAATAAGGCGATTAAAAGTTTCGGGGAATAATTGTTATCGTTAAAAACTGTTGGAAAAACCAGGTAATGGATCAGGGCTAAAGGAAATGCCAGGTAAACAATCCCAAAGATTGTTGACGCAATGTTTTCGAGAGGTTTGACTTTTTTGCGGTAGAGTTCCGCACCCATGATCAGTAAAAAGAGTGGAAACAGAATACTTAAATATTTTAATTCTAATCTTCCACTTGCAGTGAAGAAAGACGTTAGGAATATGATTAGCGAAATGAAGTAAACTAAC
The DNA here is from genome assembly GCA_049277435.1 of Prolixibacteraceae bacterium. Lineage (GTDB taxonomy): Bacteria > Bacteroidota > Bacteroidia > Bacteroidales > Prolixibacteraceae > Aquipluma. The sequence goes on along the minus strand of JBASYJ010000229.1, from coordinate 18,489 downwards.
CAGGTGTTTGGTTTGACCTCCGATTGGTCATGTAGTTTCAAATACTCACGGATTCCCCCAATCAGAATGAGTAAAAATAAAACCAAATAACTGTATTGACTGACCAGTATACTGGTCAGCATGACAAAAACCAGAACGATTCCCGTAATCGTCCGCGTAATTAGTTTTTTCAAAGGATGAGATCTTTTAAGAGTTCAACAGCTTTTCCCTCAAAATCCTGATGTACCCATACTTCAACTTCGCCAAGGCTGGGAAAAGCAGAATCGTGTTCATTAAGAATTACACAATTAATTTCGTCGTTCTCAAGTATTTCCTTTGCAATTTCAGCCTGATAACCCTGAGTGGTGTGAAATACACATTTCCAATCCTGTTCCATGGTGTTTCGTTTTAAATTGGTTCTTCCGTTATAATCACGATCAGCGATTTTGGACCATGCATTCCCATAACCAGTGTTTTTTCGATGTCGGCAGTGCGGCTTGGTCCGGTGATGTTGCTGATTAGCGAAGGTAATTTATTTTTATATTTTTCAGTCAGTTTTTTCAGGGCCTCGTCCAAATAGCCGGTTAATTGCGATTTGTGCGCAACAACAAGATGGGTTTCAGGAAATACATTTAATCTACGTCCTGAAATCTGTGCCGAACTTATTAATACAGAACCCAGATGAGCAACCAAATATTCACAGCTTGTCAGTCCGATGTTAAGTTCCTGAAAGTCAATTTCTTCAAACCTTGTTTCAATATCGTCAGGTATAAATGAACGAAGACTGGGATCGAAACAAAAAAGTTTGTTTTGTGACTTTTCGTGACAGATTTGTTGAATCTTTCCGGAAACATCTGATTTTTTGGGTAACAAAAAAACTTCTCCACCGATCAGTTCCAGGTTCGTTTTGAATTCCTGACTCAATGAATCATTCAATGGATGGTAAACAGGAGAGGTGAAATCAGGGATGTTTTCCCCGATTTCACCTCTTTTATCCTGACTGGCCTTTAAGCGGGCCAAAATATTCTGTCTGGCTGAATTCATTTTTTAGATTGAAACAGTCTCATCTCCGACTTCTTTCTTTTCTTCTGATTCAGCAGCAGGTTGCTCTTTTTTATTTTCAACCAGTTCCGGTTTTTCCCATTGACGTTTCCCAAAAATACGTTCCAGATCTTCGCTGAAAATAACTTCCTTTTCAAGAAGCAATTCAGCCAGTTTTTCGTGACCGGCTTTATTGTTAGTCAGTACATCCAGGGCCCTGGAATATTGAGTTTCGATCAGAAGTTTTGATTCTGAATCGATTAGTTCTGCCGTTTTTTCGCTGTATGGTTTTGTGAATCCGTATTCATTCTGTCCGGTTGAATCGTAGAAACTAACATTTCCAACTTTTTCGCTCATCCCAAAAATTGAAACCATGGCATAAGCCTGTTTGGTAATTTTTTCCAGGTCGTTTTGTGCTCCGGAAGAGATGCTGTTGAATGAAATCTGCTCTGCAGCTCTTCCTCCCAATGCCGAACACATTTCATCGAGCAGCTGCTCTTTGGTTGTGATCGATCTTTCTTCAGGAAGATACCAGGCAGCGCCAAGCGCTTTTCCTCGCGGTACAATCGTTACTTTCACCAAGGGGTGTGCATGTTCGAGCAACCAGCTGATGGTGGCATGCCCGGCTTCGTGATAGGCAATCCGGCGTTTTTCGTCAACCGAAATGATTTTATTTTTCTTTTCCAGTCCGCCAATAATCCGGTCGACTGCATCCAGAAAATCCTGTTTGTCAACAATGTCTTTATTTTTGCGGGCTGCGATTAGCGCCGATTCATTACAAACATTGGCAATATCTGCACCCGAAAATCCCGGAGTCTGTTTGGCCAGGAATACCGATTTTACTTCAGGAGCTATTTTGATAGGTTTTAAATGTACGTTGAAGATTTCTTCACGTTCGTTTAAATCGGGCAGTTCAACGTGAATCTGACGGTCGAAACGTCCGGCACGCATCAAAGCACGGTCAAGAATATCAGCACGGTTAGTTGCAGCCAGGATGATAACTCCGGAATTGGTATCGAAACCGTCCATTTCGGTCAATAACTGGTTCAGGGTATTTTCACGTTCGTCATTCGATCCCATGTTCGGATTTTTTCCGCGGGCACGGCCAATGGCGTCAATTTCGTCGATGAAAACAATACAGGGCGATTTTTCCTTGGCTTGCTTGAATAAATCGCGGACACGTGAAGCGCCGACTCCCACAAACATTTCAACAAAATCAGATCCTGACATCGAGAAGAATGGAACGTTGGCTTGTCCGGCAACAGCTTTTGCAAGCAAAGTTTTACCAGTTCCCGGTGGGCCTACCAGCAAAGCGCCTTTTGGTATTTTACCACCCAGTTTGGTGAATTTGGTCGGACTTTTCAGAAAATCGACAATTTCTTCCACTTCCTGTTTTGCTTCAGCCAATCCGGCCACATCTTTAAATGTAGTCGTAACGCGTGAATCTTTATCGAATACTTTGGCCTGTGATTTTCCAACATTGAAAATATTACCGGCACCACCACCACCAGAACCTTTGCTCATTCGCTTGAAGATCCACCACCAGATCAGGATGATAATCGCAAACGGAAGAATCCAGTTGAGCAATTCGCCCAGGTAATTATGAACGGTTTTGTATTCAACACTTATTTTATCTGCATCCTGAAATTCACTCTGTGCTTCCTGAAGATTTTTCTCAAATGTTTCGACCGAACCAATGGTGAAAAAATAGTGAGGACCAATTTTTGTAGGAGCAGAAAATGCATTTTTAAGCTTTTCTGCATATTTGTCGTAACTGCTATCTTTTAGGTAAATCTGTGCTTCTTCCCGGTTAACAACCGTTATCTTTTTGATGTCGTGATTCTGAAGCATCGTGTTTTTAACTTCCATCCAGTTGGTTTCAACCGGTCCGCCACCCAGGGTAAACCACTGAATTGCCAAAAAGATCAGGATGATGATTCCGTAAATCCAGTAAGGATTAACCTTTGGAGTTTTACCACCAGTTCTGAGGTTGCCAAAATTTGGCTTTTCCTTATTTCCGTTATTATCTGCCATTTTTGTTTCTAGTTTTCTTCTTTTATTAATTCAATTTTTGCGTCGGCCCAAAGATTTTCAAGATCGTAAAACCTCCGGGTATCTTTCTGAAATACGTGAACCATAATATCAGCATAATCAAGTAAAATCCAGAGAGAATTCTGATATCCATCCTTGTGCCATGCTTTTTCCTTGGTCAGTTCTTCAACAGTGTCTTCAACAGAATGGGCAATTGCATCCACCTGCGTGTTCGAATTTCCATGACAGATGATAAAATATTTGCACTCGGTATGGTTGATTTTTTGTAAGTCAATTTTAACGATTTCCAATCCTTTTATTCTGTGAATGCCTTCAACAATGGCATCAAGCAATTGTTCAGTTTGAGTTTCCTCTTTGGTTTTATTCATAAATTCCTCTTAGAATTACAAAGATAAATTTTTTACTTTATTATTAGTGTTTAAACTTGTACGATGAAATGAGTCCGTTAATCAAACCAACCATCTCATTGCAGAAATCGATCAAAGAATTTATCGTGAATCATTCATTTCGTGAATTGGTGATAAAATTCTTTAGTTTTTATTGAATAACAATTTAATCTGAAATATGGATCAATTGATCGGTAATCAAATAGTCCGCATACAAGTTGTCGATTCTACCAACAACTATGCCAACCAGCAGATTCGGGATATTGAGTATTCGGAGGGTACTGTCTTTTTGGCATACGAACAAACTGCGGGCAAGGGGCAGTTGAAGAATTTCTGGGAAAGTGAACCTGGTAAAAACCTTACTTTTTCGATCGTAGTTTATCCATCATTCCTCGAAATCCGTCATCAGTTTATGATCTCGAAAATAGTTACTCTGGGTATTTACAAGGCTCTTAGTAAGTACATTGACGAGTTGAAAATTAAATGGCCCAATGATATTTATGCCGGAAATAAAAAACTTGGTGGAATCCTGATCGAAAACTCAATCATGCTGGGACGGATTAAAAGCTCCGTTATTGGCATTGGACTGAATGTGAATCAAACCATATTCAGAAGTTCGGCACCCAACCCGGTTTCCATGCAGATACTGACAAATCAGCACTTCGATACGGAGGCAGTTCTGGCGGAGATATTGGCCGGAATTGACTTTTATTATGCTTTGCTTAAAGAAGAAGCGGCGGAGGTAATCGATCGTGAATTTATTTCCAAACTCTATCGACTGAATGAAAAACATTCTTTTAAATCGGAGGATGAAGTTTTTGAAGGAAAAATAATCGGAGTAAATGAAATCGGTCAGTTGCTGATACGAAAATCAGATGGCGAAATTCTTGATTTTCACTTTAAAGAAGTGGAATTTTTGCAGAAATAGCTGAAAGATTGAAGGATAGAAGGACTGATTTACTGAAGGACTGAAGAATGATTTGATACATCAATCCTTCAGTCATTCAGTAAATTAATAATTTTGTCATTCAGTTTAGCGGTATGGCAGGCTTGCCAGCATGTCGGCCAGATGGTTGAGCCCTTCTTCCAGTTTTTTATTCACCATCATTTTGATCATCATGCTCATGTCAGCATCCAGAGTTAGCCGGAGTTTTGTTTCGTAGGCGCTTACCGGAAGAAGCTGGATCCAGAATATAATTCCAACGGGCATGCTGCCACTGCTGCTCACTTTAATTGTTTTATGTGGCTCCCGGTCAATGATCCTGATTTCGGTTTGTCCCATTCCGCTGATCTCAAACCGGCATGAATCCTGGTCTGATTCAAAATTGGAGATTTGGATCTGTGGCACTTGTTCTGTCATTTTTGACAAAAGTCCTTCGTTCACATATTTTGAAAGATTTTCGAAGTTCGACAGGTAATTAAATATAATCTCCTGATTGTTTTTTACAATTTTAATTTCACTGACATATTTGGTGATCGACATATCTGCTCCCTTTTTAAATGAAAATTCCCCTTTTCCGGATAGAAAAGGGGAATTTAATATTGAGTTATCAATTTCTTATTTACCCCAACTTTCTGGCTGTTCGCGCCATTTGTTGAGTTTTTCAATTTCTTCGGGTTTTACATCACCCGATTCGACTGCCAGATCGATTAAAACCTGATAGCGGCTCAGGGTGGTCAATTCAATTCCGGCATCTTCGAAATTTTTGCGGGCATGCGGGAAGTTGTATGTGAAGATGGCCAGCATCCCTAAAACATCGCCACCAAAATTAATGATCGCATCAGATGCTTTTAAACTGCTAATCCCGGTAGAAACCAGGTCTTCTATAATCACCACTTTCTGACCGGCTTTCATGTCGCCTTCAATCAGGTTTTCCAAACCATGATCTTTTGGTTTTGCACGTACATAAATAAATGGAAGCCCCAACTCCTGAGCAACCAGCATTCCGTGAGCAATGGCTCCGGTGGCAACACCTGCAATCACTTCTACCTGCGGATATTTTTCGCGAATAATTTTACAGAATTGCTGAGCAATGAAAGTCCGTTCTTCGGGATAAGACAAAATTTTGCGGTTATCGCAGTAAATCGGAGCTTTCCAACCGGATGCCCATGTAAATGGATTATTTGGTTGAACTTTTATGGTGTTGATCTGAAGTAGTTTCTTTGTAACTTCGAGTTGAATTTTTTCAAGCATGATATTTTCTTTTTTATTGACTAATAATGGTGACAAATGTACAAAGTTTTTTTTAATGACTCTACCATCGATTTTGACTTCGACGTTAAAAAATCACTAAAAAATAATATTGCTGAAATTGAATTTATTGGAGATCATGATTCAGTAAATCAGGTTTTTAATGTGGTTGAGTCAGGCGAAAAATCATTTAACTTTTTTCTGAAAACTCCTGAGGTCGAAATGACCTGGGATTACTTCAGGAGTAAGTTTGTTGAAATTCCTGCTGCAGGAGGTTTGGTTCAGAGGGATTCAGGAGATTTGCTTTTTATAAAACGGCTGGGGGTTTGGGACCTGCCAAAAGGGAAAATCGAAAAAAAAGAAACAGATGAACTGGCCGCAATTCGCGAAGTGGAGGAGGAGTGTGGTTTATCTGGCCTGAAAATTATCCGTCAATTGGATTCAACATTTCATATTTACCGTTCGCGCTGGCATGAGGCTCCTAAAAACCTTGTTCTGAAGGAAACAAAATGGTTCCTGATGCATTATTCAGGAAATAAATTGCCAGTTCCGCAACTGGAAGAAGATATCGAAGAAGTTCGATGGATTTCCCCTTCCGAAATGAATAAAGTTCTTGAGAATACGTACCTAAGTCTGCGTGATTTTCTTGAAAAATCGAAACCCTTTATTTAATGTTGGTCTTATTTCTCTGCTGCATTTCCTTAAAATAGTCGCTTTTGAGTATTTGTCCCAACTGCCGGTCGAGCCCATCGATCGGGTTTGGCGCCGGCGATAACAAAAGTTTACCATCCTTGCCGATCAGGTATGAAGTTGGAAAGGTTTTTACTTTGTACAATTCATCCGGATCATTGCTGGTTGTGGTAAAAATTCCGGCCCAGTTATTTTCATTCCTGAATGTTTTTTGATCCTGAATAACATTGATGATGGTAAGTTTTTCCTTGTAGTGAGTCGCAATAGTTTTCAGCGCATCGAGATGTTGCCTGCAAATAGGTGTTTGCGGATCAGTAAAATGCAAATAAATGTATGTATTCCGAAAGTCACTCAGTTTTATTGTTCTTCCGTCCGGATTTTTCAAACTGATTTCAGGAGGATTTGTTCCGCTGGCCAGGTAAGTTAATTTCGAACTGATCAGTGTCGCGGTTTGTTTCTCAAATTCGCTCCAACCTAAACTTTTAACCAGTTCGAGCATTTTTAAAACCGATGCTCTCGAAAATTGATTGTTGTAATAGGCATCTTTCATCGATTTCAATAAAACCAGGTGCGCTAAATCCGGATTGAAATGTAATTGCATCTGGAAATATTCATCAAGCTGTTTTAAGTTTGAATTGCTGATTAACTTTTTTATTTCGGCCCCATGTGAACCAATGGTTAATACATTGAAATAATTCAGGAAAACCTGGTTAAACAGGGTTGAATAGGCCGCCAGGTTGTAAACTGGTTTTATGGTGCTGAAATAGGTCCTCATAAAATCTGCGGATTTACCTTGATTTAATGCAAATTCCAGATTCCCTTTCCTGAAAAATTTATGTGATTCGAAAAACTCGGAATTGGTTTTTGGAAATTCGTGATCCAATGATGTTTTTACTGTATCAACCAGGGATTTGGACTTATTAATAAAGATTTGGTCGAAATATTTATTTTCCAGGGTGGTGTAAGATTGTTCGTAGTGCTGAATTCTGAGGTTGATATCATTTTTATCCGGATTAACCAGTCCAAACCAAACCGGTTCAGGTTTAGCAAACGGATTTCGTTTCTGGCTTGCAGTCAGCGTTCGTTTCGGTGGAAAAAGCAATTCGTAAGATTTCCCCGGTTCAAGATAAATCATTCCGTGATATCCGTCGAAATCGGCAAAACACAAACTCGTTTGAGTAATTTCTATCTCAAAACTAAAATTTCCATGATCGTCAAAACTGATCATGCCAAGAATGGTCTTTTCTTCAGAAATGAAATCGTGAAGCGTATTTAACGCGATACGATTGTTGGCATATTCCGGAGCTTTTCCTGAAATTTTCACACCAGCGGCTTGGGTACCAAATACGTTCAGCAGAACGAAAACAAGCAGCAGAACGAAATTTTTTAAATAAATCATTGGCGACAAAATCGAATTTTGAACATTAACGGAGAATCCGGGAAATAATTATTCTTCGATTTTAAATTCTGAGATATCCAGTGCCGACGGCAAAAACATGCGGGCATCACCTCCATGAAAAATAATGTCGCGCACAATGGTCGAATTAATTGGGGTATGTTCGGGCATCGTTAACAAAAATACGGATTCAATCTGGGGTAACATCTTTTTATTTACCTGAGCAATCGCCCGTTCATATTCAAAATCAGCTGAGGTGCGTAATCCCCGCAGAATATAGCTTGCATTCACCTTTTTACAGAAATCAACAGTTAGCCCTTCGTGGCATTCAACCTGAACTTTTGGCTCGTTTTTAAAGACTTCATTGATCCAGCGTTCTCTTTTTTCAAGTGGGAAAAACGGACGTTTATTCGAGTTAAAGCCGATCATGATGACAATTTTATCAAATAATGGGATCGCCCGTTTTACAATACTTTCATGTCCGATGGTAAAGGGATCAAACGACCCGGGAAAGATGGCAACTCGTTCCATGATTTTGCTTTTACAGTATGTTTCGGGTTGTAAATATAGCGCTTATTCAAAAGAAGCAAACAAACCGGAGTTTTAATTCATTTTTGGTTTTGGCATCCGGCTGAAAAGAAAAATGAGTGCCAGCGCTACAGTTGCAATAACTGCACTTACAATCAGTTGGTTGTTTTTGCTGAATTGAAAAAAAGAGAATTCCTTAATGGTATCCCAGTATTGAATACTGATTAATACCAATCCGTTGTTGATGGCATGGCCTATAATACAAAGGAAAATATTTCGCGTTCTGACCATCAGGATTCCCAGAACCAGTCCCAAAATAAAGGTTGCCGGAAACTGCCAGGGATTAAGATGAAACAGAGCAAACATTAATGCGGAAACAAATACCGCTGTAAATTTTGAATAATTGCGCATCAGTCCATGCATGATTACACCTCTGAAAATTAGTTCTTCGACAATGGGGGCCATAACCGCAACTTTTAAGATTGCCCCATAAATGCCATAATCATTTTCGAAGATCTTATTGAAAAGTTCCCAAAACCAGGCTGGTGGGGGGAGCACTTTGTCCAATGCCGTGTTCACTTCACCGACAAGATTATGGGCAGCCCAAAGAAAAAACACAAGAGGAATTATTACCAGCAAATTAAATGATCTGGCCGGAAATATAACCTTAAGCGGAACACCGGCTTTTCGGTAAGCATAGTAGAAAATGAAGAGAGTTGATCCCAGTCCGAGGACTATTTTTTTTATCGGATGGTATAAATAATCAGTTCCATTGTAATAATCGAATAAAGCCAGAGGGAAATCGATGATGGTCTGAATGAAAATATAAAGCACCACCAAATGAATGGCGCCTTTGATGGTAGGATATGATTTTGCTGGATTTTCGTTCACTGCTGCCTCAATTTTAGAAAAGTAAAAATAACTTTGTTTTTTCAATATTGGTTTATTCCGGATGACAAATTCGATGTTTTCTGAACTGAAAGAAGAAATAAGTACAATGTGATTCTTGTGGCTTTGGCCCGGTTGATTCGGATTCAGGTCGTTTTTATGAACCGTTTCGATTGATTCAGAAAGGGGTATTAATCAATTATTTATAATTCAGGATTATTTCATAGTGAAAGAGTTAGCCCTGATTCAGAATGAAATACAGGAAATAGTGGATTTTTATGAAAAAACTTTAGAAACTATTTGATCGTTTGAAGAAAATGTACTTATTTTGCGGACTGTTTGAAAAATGTGAGATTCAGATAAAAAAATAAGACAATGTCAAGAGTTTGTCAAGTAACCGGAAAAAAAGTGATGGTGGGAAACAATGTTTCTCATTCAAAGCGCAGAACAAAACGGAAGTTCCTTCCTAACCTGTTCAAGAAAAAGTTCTATCTACCAGAAGAAGATCGTTGGATTACGTTGACTGTTTCAGCTAACGGTATCCGTACAATCAATAAAAACGGATTGAACGCTACTTTGAAAAGTGCGAAGGAAAAAGGTTTTTTAACAACGATTTAAGCTTTTAAAAGATGGCTAAGAAAGGTAATAGAATTCAGGTAATCATGGAATGTACCGAGCAGAAAACCAGTGGAGTTCCCGGAACTTCAAGGTACATTACCACCAAAAACAGGAAAAATACTCCTGAACGTTTGGAAAAAAAGAAATACAACGCTAACTTAAAGCGAGTTACTGTTCACCGCGAAATTAAATAACAAATAGTATGGCTAAGAAAGTTGTTGCATCGTTACAAAAAGGTGCCGGTAAAGGTTACTCTAAAGTAGTAAAAATGGTTAAATCCGAAAAAACCGGTGCTTATACATTTCAGGAAGAGATTATTCCTAATGAAAATGTAAAAGATCATTTCAAAAAGTAGACTAATTACTCTCTATACAAAAAAGCTTTCATCTTCAGGTGAAGGCTTTTTTTATTGAATAGCAATAAATCAGGTTACGGAATTGACTTCCATTTTGTCATTCATTCACTTTACTGATCGCTTTAGAGTGAGTTTGTTAATCAATTTAGTTTGAATGAACTATCAGCCCATATTTTTACGGCTGAACCAACTAATATTATTAAATTGCCGCCCTTTAAAAATTGTAGTTATGGGTATTTTTGGAATTTTTAACAGCAAGAAAAAAGAAAGTCTCGATCAGGGCCTTGCAAAAACCAAGGAAAGCGTCTTTTCGAAGATCAGCCGTGCAATTGTCGGAAAATCGAAGGTCGACGATGAGGTATTGGACAACCTGGAAGAGATCCTGATTTCTTCGGATGTTGGAGTCGATACCACCCTGAAAATTATCGAACGCATTGAAAAACGTGTGTCGGAAGATAAATACATGGGAACTTCAGAACTTAATTCGCTGCTGAAATCAGAAATAGCCAGCTTGCTTGAAGAAAATAACAGCAACGATGTTTCTGATTTTGACCTTCCTGAAAGCAGCGAACCTTATGTAATAATGGTGGTTGGTGTTAACGGAGTGGGCAAAACAACTACGATAGGAAAACTGGCTTATCAGTTTAAAGCTGCCGGTAAAAAGGTTGTTCTGGGGGCAGCCGATACGTTTCGTGCAGCCGCCATCGATCAGCTTCAGATTTGGGCCGACCGTGTTCAGGTTCCATTGGTCAGACAGAGTATGGGATCCGATCCGGCTTCTGTTGCTTACGATACTCTTTCATCAGCCAAAGCTCAGGGAGCCGATGTGGTGATCATTGACACTGCCGGACGACTACACAATAAGGTGAATCTGATGAACGAATTGAGTAAAATTAAATCGGTCATGAAAAAAGTCGTTCCATCGGCACCACACGAGGTTTTACTCATTCTCGATGGTTCAACCGGACAGAATGCCTTCGAACAGGCCAAACAATTTACCCTGGCAACTGAAGTGACTGCTTTGGCACTTACCAAGCTCGATGGAACAGCAAAAGGTGGTGTGGTAATCGGAATTTCTGATCAGTTTAAAATCCCGGTAAAATATATTGGAATAGGCGAAAAAATGGACGATTTGCAAATTTTCCGCAGACGTGAATTTGTGGAATCGCTCTTTAGCTAAAAAGTCTGGAGACCGGAGACAGAAGACCGGAGGACGAAAAATTATATGGCTGGCTTGTGCCGGCCTTTATTTTTAATAGTCCGCAGAATACAAACTTTTATTGGTGTTCCATGTTCTAATCAAAATACAGGATTATTTCCTTTGTGAAAACTTAGTGCCCTTTGTGGTTAAATGAAGATGAAGAAACAAAAAATAAATGTGGTGACCCTGGGTTGCTCGAAAAATCTGGTCGATTCAGAAGTTTTACTGAGTCAGTTATCGATGGACGGTTTTGATGTTGTACACGATTCAAATGATACTGATTCTGACATTGTAGTCATCAACACCTGTGGATTTATTCACGATGCCAAGGAAGAATCGGTCAATACAATTTTATCCTTTGTCGATGCCAAAGCTCGCGGAGATATTGAAAAGTTGTACGTGATGGGTTGTCTTTCGGAACGCTATAAGCTCGATTTGGAGAAGGAAGTGCCTGAAGTTGACCGTTTCTTTGGGAAATTCGACATGAAAGCTGTTGTTAGTGAGTTGAAGGCAACTTACCGTCCGGAGTTTATTTACGAACGAAAAATTACCACTCCGTCACATTTTGCATATCTGAAAATTTCGGAAGGCTGCAACCGCGTTTGCGCGTTTTGTGCTATCCCGGGAATGACCGGAAAACACCGGTCAAAATCGATGGAAGATCTGGTGAAGGAAACAAAATACCTGGCGAAAAACGGTGTGAAGGAGATTTTACTTATCGCCCAGGATTTGTCGTATTACGGCATCGATCTGTATGGAAAAGGCATGTTGGCCGATCTGATACAAAAAATCGCTGATGTTGATGGAATCGAATGGATTCGACTGCATTACTTGTATCCGACCAAGTTTCCCATGGATATTTTGCCACTCTTTAAAACCATTCCGAAGCTTTGTAAATACATTGATATTCCGCTTCAGCACAGTTCGAACAATGTGCTGAAACACATGCTTCGTCATGTAACTACCGAAGAAACTGAATCTTTGCTGGATAAAATTAAGGCTGAAGTTCCCGGAATCGCAATCCGTACCACCATGCTGGTTGGACATCCGGGAGAAACTGTCGAAGACTTTGAACAACTGAAAGGTTTTATATCCAAACACCGCTTCGATCGTTTAGGAGCCTTTACTTATTCGCACGAAGAAGGAACGTATGGCTATCAAAAATATTCGGATGATATTCCTGAAGCAGTGAAACAGGCCCGCCAGGAAGAACTGATGGGGGTACAGCAAATTATTTCATCACAGCTAAATGCAGAAAAAGTGGGGCAGACCTTAAAAGTAATTATTGACCGCGAAGATGATGAGTTTTATGTTGGCCGAACTGAATTTGATTCGCCTGAAGTTGATGGCGAAGTATTGATCAGTAAAGAAGTCTCTCTGAAAAAAGGTCAGTTTGTTCAGGTGGATATTACCGGAGCTGAAGAGTTTGATTTGTATGGTAAGGTTGCAGCTGCCTTTATGCCAGTTCGGTAGAATATCTTTTTTATTAATATCATATTTGTGAGGCTGTCTCAAAAGTCAAAATAATCACAACGCTCGTCACCCCGAATTTATTTCGGGGTCTGATTTTCAATGTGATGGGATCCTGAAACAAGTTCAGGATGACTGGAATAACGACTTTTGAGACAGCCTCATCTTTTTATGGTAATGAACTGAAAAATAGTTGGTGATTTTATTCCATCACCGGAACCAGTCCCAGTTTTTCTTCAGCAAACTGAAAACTTGAAGCCTCAACCTGTTGCCAGGCAGCTGAAAATAATTTACAGGCGATGGTGTGTGTACCGGCATCCGGGAAAGCTACTTTTTGTTTTAGATTTTCAGGAGTTGATAGCAGATTAAACATTTGAAGTTCAGCATCAACTTTAACAACCTGATCCTGATTCTCTGCATCTTTGTAGTAATAACCCAGAAAAACAGGCTGTGTGACTTTTTTAAACGTAGCTTTTGTCATGGTCGATTCAACCAGTTGCTGTAAATAAACAATGGCTTCCAGACGATATTTGCAATTCCAGTACTGACAATCAGTTGAAGTTGAATCGGTATTTGTTACCCGGTAATTGCCATTGTATACTTTGCGGGCAATCTGCAATCCCCAGGCCCTGCTCAGCAGGAATGCAGCCGGATTATTGATGGCAATGTTAGGCGAATACAAAATAAGTCCATCAACCAGTTCCGGAAAATCGGCAGCCAGTTTCAGCATTAAGGTTCCGCCCGTTGAAGTACCCATCAATACGACTTTTTCGCCCAGTAAATGAGCTATAACGAGAGCTTCTTTAGCCGATTTGTACAGTCGTTCCGGAGTCATGTCAAGCAAAGCGTCGGTTGTTTCGATTCCATGTGAAGCAAGCAGAGGAATATATAAATTCATGCCATAACGGCGAGCGAAATCAGCGTGAACCGGATTTCCCTCGAACCAGGAAGCCGAAAATCCATGAAGATAAAGCAGGCAGTATGGTGTTTTGTTTTTTAAGCTATCCTTATACCAGATAATCCTACTCTCATTGCCAGGTTTAATCCTGAGATTTGATTCTTTGGTTACAAGGAACGAATCAAGCTCATTTATTGGGATTTGGACTGAAGGTAGTTCCGCATTTAATTTGGGCTGCGGAAACTTCGGGCCGACAAAGTATGCAATTAGCATAACAACAATTAACGCCAGAATGACAAGCAGAAATTTTTTCATAGCCAATTGGTTTTTTCGGGATATTTGAAATAATATTTCTGCTAATCTACTGAAAATACGAACGCATTTCAAACCTGTAATTCAGGATAAATAAATTGTATTAAACCGGGTTAAATTTTGATTTGCTACTTGAACCTTAGTCAGGATTTTGGATTATTGTTGTTTGTTCCTGAAGTTGAATTCTGATCTGTTAACCGATTTCCCCGGAAATAATAGTCAGAGGAACAAACAGAAAGCTTCCTTTATTATATGTTTTTCTTAGAAATTCTTTACTTTCCATTTTCTATGTCCCGAATTGTAGATGAGATTGGTGGTGAACGATCAAGCCAAAGTCTTTTTTTTTTTTCGACTGTGGTGATGATAAAAAAATGTAATAATATCCGCAGAATATTAAACATCTTTGGCATTTATTGGTTCAAATGTCAATTCCGGATATATTTGGAACTAAACATTAAAAATTGGTATTTGTTACATTTAATGTTTACTTTAAATCATTGAAAAACCAATCGTTCAACTATGGATAAATTTTCGCAAATAGGAAATCAGGAAATTGCTGCCATCGAAGAAATCTATTCCTCCTATTTAACTAATCCTGACTCGGTAGACGTCAGTTGGAAAAATTTTTTCACGGGTTTTGAATTTGCCCGGAAAAATTATGCAGAGAGTATCGAAACGCCACATGATAAGAAGATAGATAAAGAATTTGCGATTCTGAATCTGATTCATGGCTATCGCCAACGGGGACATTTGTTCACTAAAACGAATCCGGTCAGGGCACGGCGGAAATATTCACCCACTCTGGATATCGAAAATTTCGGACTTCAAAAATCTGATCTGGACACTGTTTTTCAGGCCGGAAATAATATTGGAATCGGGCCGGCAACACTCCGCGCAATTATTGAACACATGGAAGCCACCTATTGCCAGTCGATTGGTGTCGAATATGTTTTTATGCGTGATCCGGAATTGATCGAATGGCTGAAGTACAAAATGGAATCCACCCGAAATTCAGAAGAATTTTCTCCTGAAAAAAGAAACCATATTTATTACCATTTAAAACTGGCTGTCGGATTTGAGAATTTTATTCATAAAAAATTTGTTGGCCAAAAACGTTTTTCGCTCGAAGGTGGCGAATCGTTAATCCCGGCCCTGGATGCTGTTATTGAGCACGGTGCCGAACTTGGAATTGCTGAGTTTGTAATTGGTATGGCCCATCGTGGCCGCTTAAATGTTCTGACCAATATTCTTGAAAAACCATACGAGCATATTTTTAAAGAATATGTTGGAACTGAATACGAACAGGATTTGTCGCTGGGTGATGTGAAATACCACCTGGGGTACGAAAACGAAGTGGAAACAGATTTGGGTAAAAAGGTAAAATTAAACCTGATGCCAAATCCTTCGCATCTCGAAACAGTAGCTCCGCTTGTTCAGGGAATGGTGCGTTCGCGCATCGATTCAACTTATGATGGTAATTATGATCGGATCGCCCCAATTGTAATACATGGCGATGCTGCGATTGCCACTCAGGGAGTAGTTTATGAAGTGATTCAAATGTCGCAGCTGGCAGGTTATAAAACCGGAGGAACCATCCATTTGGTGATTAATAACCAGGTTGGTTTTACCACCAACTACCTCGATGCCCGATCGAGTACCTATTGTACCGACGTGGCTAAAGTTACCCGTTCTCCGGTTTTTCATGTGAATGGCGATGATGTGGAGGCGATAATTTTTACCGTGAAACTGGCTATGGAATTCAGGCAGAAATTTCATTCCGACGTATTTATTGATATTTTATGCTACCGGAAATATGGACATAACGAAGGGGATGAACCTCGTTTTACCCAGCCGATCCTTTACAAAGCCATCGAGAAGCATCCAAATCCACGGGATATTTATGCCGCAAAACTGGCTGAAAAAGGCGTGATGACCATCGAACATACCACGCAATTGAATCAGGAATTTGATTTATTCCTGGAAGAAAAATACAAAGTATCAGAGAAAATTGAAAAAGTAAAAGTTCGTCGTTTCCTGAGTAATACGTATGCCGAATATGCCAATCCGGTGAAAACCGATTTACATCAGCCTGTAAACACTCATTTTAACCGAACTGAACTTTTCAGGATTGCCGAACGGATCAATCATTTACCCGCAGATAAGAAATTCTTTAAGAAAATCGACCGGATTGTTGAAGACCGCCGCATGATGATGCTGGATAACCGTCTCGATTGGGCCATGGCTGAATTGCTGGCCTACGGAACCCTGGTAGAGGAAGGATATCCGGTACGATTAAGCGGCCAGGATTCTGAACGTGGAACGTTTGCGCACCGGCATGCTTCTTTTGTGGTTGAAGAAACCGACGAGAAATATTACCCTTTGAAAAATGTGAGTGATAAACAGGCGGATTTTAATGTTTATAATTCCTTACTCTCGGAATACGGGGTTTTAGGATTTGAATACGGCTATTCCCTGGCCAATCCAAAAGGTTTAACTATCTGGGAAGCACAGTTTGGCGATTTTGCCAATGTGGCCCAGGTAATTTTCGACCAGTACATCAGTTCGGCATACGAAAAGTGGAGCATGATGAACAGCCTGGTGATGTATTTGCCTCACGGTTACGAAGGTCAGGGACCGGAACACTCCAGCGGTCGAATTGAACGCTATCTTAACCTGGTGGCGGATAACAACATTCAGGTAGTCGTGCCAACCACTCCGGCAAATATGTTCCACCTGATTCGCCGTCAAATGCATTCAAGTGTGCGGATTCCACTGGTGATTTTTACACCGAAGAGTTTGCTGAGACACCCCATGGTGACTTCAACTGTTGATGCTTTAGCCGAAGGTTCGTTCCACGAAATCATTGAAGATCACGTGGCAAAACCATCGGATATTACGAAACTTGTTTTCACTTTCGGCAAACTGTATTACGATCTGCATAAACGCCAGGCCGAAGAAGGAATAACCAATGTGGCCATTGTCCGGGTTGAACAGTTGTACCCGTTAAACACTGAAAAAATAAAATCGATTATTGCCAAATATCCTTCAGGAACGAAACTGATCTGGACGCAGGACGAACCTGCCAACATGGGTGCCTGGCAGCATATTCAGCGTTTTTTACCTGAAGTGCCGTTTGAACTGATTTCGCGTCAGGCCAGTGCAAGTCCGGCCGGTGGTCTGATGCATCAGCACAATACCCGCCTGAAAAAAATCCTGGATACAGTTTTTAAGGAAAAAGTAATGGCGTAAAATATCCTAGGTATTTTCAGGAAAAAGAATTAGAATTTTTGAAACGATAATAAAAAACCAAGCATGTTAGTCGAAATAAAAGTACCTACCCCTGGTGAATCAATTACCGAAGTTGAAATCGGGAAATGGCTGGTCGCTGATGGTGACCTTGTTGAGAAAGATCAGGAGGTAGCTGAAATTGAATCGGATAAAGCAACTTTAACCTTGTCGGCTACCGAAAGTGGTCAGATAAAAATACTTGTTCCTGATGGCGAACGCATTGCTGTTGGCGCTGTTGCCTGCACAATCGATACCAGTTTCGCTTCGGAAGTAAAAAGCCCGGCAGCTGAAATTCCACAGAAAGAAAGTCCCAAAGCTTCAGTTCCTGCGGAAGAAAAAGTTACGACTGTTGTTTCAGAACCGGCCAAGGAAGATTCAAACATCAAGGTGACCCTGGTTGCCCGGAAAATGATGGAAGAGCATCATCTTTCGATGGAAGAGGTTTTAAGCGGATTACACCGGATTTCGAAAGGCGACATTGAAGCAGTTCTGGCGCTTCCAAAGCAGCAGGCAGCCACTTCAGTTAGTCCTGAACGGAAATCTTTCTCCCGCGGTGAAAAGAAAGAAAAAATGACCTCGCTGCGCCGTAAACTTAGTGAACGATTGGTTTCGGTAAAGAACGAAACGGCCATGCTGACTACTTTCAACGAAGTTGATTTGAGCCGGGTGATGGATATGCGTGCTAAACTTCAGAATAAATTTGTTGAAAAACACGGATTGAAACTTGGTTTTATGGCCATTTTCACCAAAGCGGTTGCTGAAGCCATGCAGTTTCATCCTGCCATAAATTCGCAAATCAATGGCGACGAAATAATTACTCCTGATTTTGTTGATGTCGGTATTGCCGTACAAACCCCGAAAGGATTAATGGTCCCGATTATCAGGAATACCGAAAGTAAATCGATTGCTGAAATTGAGATTGAGATTAAAGAACTGGCTGAAAAAGCCCGGTCGAAAAAGATCAGTGTTGCTGAATTAACCGGTGGTACATTTACAATTACCAACGGAGGAACATTTGGTTCTTTGTTGTCGACTCCAATCATCAATCCGCCGCAATCCGCTATTCTGGGGATGCACAACATTCTCGATCGTCCGGTGGCAGTGAATGGTCAGGTGGTTATTCGCCCGATGATGTACATTGCCTTGTCCTACGATCACCGCGTCATCGACGGAAAAGATTCGGTTGGATTCCTGGT
>JBASYJ010000228.1:0-53777 GCA_049277435.1 Prolixibacteraceae bacterium | reverse complement strand
TCTCTGGCTGAAAAACTATACGGGCTTCAACTGAAGGAGAATAAAAATATTGAAGTATATCATCCGGATGTAACTGCCTACGAGGTTTTTGATGAGGCCGGACAGTTTGTAGCCGTTTTGTACCTTGACTTTTTCCCGCGTGAAGGGAAACGTTCAGGAGCCTGGATGACTGATTACCGTAACCAGTCGAATGTGAACGGGAAGCAGATCCGTCCGCATATTTCGCTGGTTACCAATTTCTCGAAGTCCACCGAAACGACCCCGTCGCTGCTTACTTTCGATGAGGTAACTACGTTCCTGCATGAGTTTGGTCACGGACTTCACGGAATGTTGTCGCAATGTCAATTCCCGGGCACTTCAGGAACCAATGTGTACTGGGATTTTGTTGAACTACCTTCACAAATGCATGAAAACTGGGCCTACGAAAAAGAGTGGCTCGATCAGTTTGCGGTTCATTACCAGACCGGTGAAAAAATGCCTGCAGAGTTGATTCAGAAGATCCAGAAAGCACAGAACTTTCAGGCGGCATACATGATGGAACGACAACTGAGCTTCGCCATGCTCGATATGGCGTATCACGACCGGGAAAGCCTGGTGGAAGGAGATTTGAAGGAATTTGAAATGGCTGCCATCGCATCAACCGATCTGTTCGAACCTGTTGAAGGAAGTCTGCAAAGCACCTCGTTTTCGCATATTTTTTCAGGCGGGTATGATGCCGGTTATTACAGCTACAAATGGGCTGAAGTGCTTGATGCAGATGCTTTTTCAGTCTTTCAGGAAAAAGGGATTTTTAATCGTGAAACAGCAGACTCCTTCCGGAGAAATATTCTGGAAAAAGGCGGAAGCGAGCATCCAATGAATTTGTACAAGGCCTTCAGAGGGCAGGAACCAACAGTAACGGCTTTGCTGAAACGAAACGGAATGGTATAAAGGGAAAAGGAAACCGGAGAAGGGCGACCGGAAATGGCAATGTTAGATGAAGGTAAATGCCAGGTTCATCATCAGGAATCCGAGCAGAAATCCGGCATAAACCTGCCAATTGGTATGTTTTTCCAGGATAAGCCTTGAAGTGCCAACCAGTCCGGCAACAAAGACGAGGAAAATCAGGATAGCAACCGGATTTTCCTGAAGGCGAAAGGCCAGACCAAAGAATCCTCCGGTTAATCCTCCGATAGCTGCAGCATGGGCGCTAATTTTCCATTTCATAGAAATGACCAGCAGGGCGATCTGAACCAGAATGGAAGCAACCAGGAAAAAATTATAGATCGGAAATATGGGTAGTTTTTTCAGAATCAGGTACCCCAGATAATAAAATACCGAACTGAACATCAGAGGCAGGATGCGGTCGGAATTTTTTTCCATATGAACATCAAATCCGGGCTTGAGTGCTAAAATTCCGATGCTAAGCGCCGGAAGCACACAGGTGGAAAGAAAGACAACGATGAGCATGTATTTTTCGATTTTCCAGGGCAGAATGGCAAAATAAAATCCGGAGTTGAATAAAAGCACAAATCCAAGTGTTGGAATCAGCAAAGGATGAAACAGGATTGAGGCAATTCGGGCTACAGGTTTGAAGATATTGTTCATGTTGCTTGTTTACAGTTCTTTTCTCATTCGGGCCACCGGAATTCCGAGTTGCTCGCGATATTTGGCCACCGTGCGGCGGGCTACCACATAGGTTTTTTCTTTCAGGATAAGTGCCAGTTTTTCGTCGGTTAACGGGTGGCGTTTGTCTTCGTTGTCGACACATTCCTGAAGAATAGTTTTGATTTCGCGGGTGGAGACTTCCTCTCCGGTATCGGTTTGCATCCCTTCAGAAAAGAAATATTTAAGCGCATAAATGCCAAAATGTGTCTGGATGTATTTGCTGTTCGAAACCCTTGAAATGGTTGAAATATCGAGACCGGTGCGGTCGGCAATATCTTTCAGGATCATGGGTTTTAACTTTGTCTCGTCGCCATCCTGAAAGAATTCCTGCTGAAACCGGATGATTTCGGTCATGGTTACCATCAGGGTTTGCTGGCGTTGTTTAATCGCGTCGATGAACCATTTGGCTGAATCGAGCTTCTGTTTCATAAACATCATGGCGTCCTTCTGGTCTTTCGATGCACCGCTTTTATTCACCGAATAGGTTTTCATCAGGTCAAGATAGGTTCCGTTCAGATGGAGATCCGGTGCATTTTTCTGGTTCAGGCTCAACAGCATTTCGCCCTCCTGGTTGTCGAGCAAAAAGTCAGGAACAATCACCTGATTCGACTTGCTCATCGGGTTGCTGTACGAACTTCCGGGTTTTGGATTCAGTTTCAGAATTTCGTCGATGGCTTCTTTTAATTCTTCCTCCGAGATCTCGAATTTCTTAATTATTTTATCGTAGTGCTTTTTCGTAAATTCATCAAAGTTTTCCTGAATAATCCGGGAAGCCAGACAAGTTGAATCTTTTCCTTTTTTTCGTAAAATCTGCAATAGCAAACATTCCTGAAGGTTGCGGGCGCCAATTCCCGGAGGATCGAAATCCTGAATAATTTCCAGGTAATTTTCCAGATCTTCCAGTTTCACATCAATGTTCAGGTGGAAAGCCATGTCGTCGGAGATCGATAAAAGTTCGCGGCGCAGGTATCCGTCTTCGTCGATGTTCCCGATGATGTATTCCGCGATTAATTTTTCTTCTTCATTCAGGTTGGTTAATCCGAGCTGTTCGATAAGCGAATCGTGGAAGCTTACGCCCGAAGAATAGGGCATGTCAATTTGCTTGTCGTCTTTCGAGTAATTGTTGGTTGATAAGCGGTAGTTTGGAGTGTCGTCGTCCTCCATATAGTCTTCAAGTGTAAATTCATCGCTTGATGAAGAATCGTCAGCATCCTCCTGGTAATCATCCTCCGCATCACTTCCTTCAATCAGCTCAAGAATCGGATTCTCCTCCAGTTCACTCTTGATCCGTTGTTCGAGTTGCATGGTAGGTATTTCCAGCAACTTGATAACCTGTATCTGTTGAGGTGATAGTTTCTGTAATAACCGTTGCTGTAAACTTATTCTCTGATCTGCCATTCTAATTCATCTTTCTCCAAAATTAAGATTTTTAATCAAAAGGTGTATCTCCTGAATTTTAAATTACACCAATGTAAAATCATCAGAGTTCCCAGTCCATGTTTTTTATCTTTCCGTTTCTGTTTCGACTTATTTTTCGTGGTTTGTAATAAGGAAATGTCTCATTAATAGGTTTATAAACGTCACGTTTTTTGAAGAGGTAGAAGCAGGTACCAAAAGAGAATCCTGCAAAATCGCTCAACTCAGGAAGGAGAAAAGCAGCAAGATTATCTGTTCCGAAATAAATCTGACCAAAATCTTTTTTAAACAGGAATGCCAACGGAACATTGTTAAAAGCATTTCCAATAATGGCATATCCAGTATTGACCGATAGACTTTTGTTCAGGTTAAAACTGGCAGTTAACGAGGTGCTGTTATAATTCATGTCTTTAATTACCACATATTTATTTAACAGATTTACCTGTACTTTAGGGTTAATCCTGTAGCTTGCTCCGGAATAAAAAGACATGGGAAGCGTTGTTGAAAAGGTCGACCGGTCGTAAACCAGATTAAATAAATTTGAAATGGAATCTGAAATCGCTTCTGAACTGATTTTGGTAATGACTTCCTGCCCGTTTTGATTGATCTGTGTTGGAACCTGGTAGTTGGTAATTTGATATTCACCTTCAAATAACTTCGAATTAAGGTTCGATTTCCAGCTTATTTTGCCAAGATCCATCATGCTCATCGACACCGTGAGCCGGGGAGTGATTCGGTATTTAAAACCAAGATCGACTCCGATTCCTGGATTCTTGTTGTTCATTAAATATCCAACCATACTTGAACCTGTAAAAATCGAGATGGAATTTGTTGTTCCGGGATTTACCTGGTTGGTTTCAGGAACCGAAATATTTACTTTCCCGCTTGTCCGGAGCATATAATCACCTGATTCGTTGGTAATGGATCCGGAAAGGTTGGACGAAAATGCCGATTTGCCAAAATACAATTTGGCCCTGATCCCGACTTTGAACCGATGCCGGATTAGGGGAGTGGAATATCCCAGGCTATATTCACGATAATGCATGGCCTGTGCCGGTAAATATTGTTCTTCACCAACAACTGCACTTTGAATACCTGTCTTTATGATGAAATCGGAGGCATTTCCTTTTATTCGGGCTGAGAAATTTTCATTCTCATTTATCCGGAGATTTAAAGTTCCAATATGTGAAAGGAAGGTGAAATTTAGCAATGTACTTTCGATGGTTTGATTAAAAGTGGAATGATCAGTCAGGCTCGAAAGGATTTCTTTGTAATCACTGTCGGTAGTAACACCGGAAATAAACTTTGATACCAGTTCTTTAATTGCCCTTTGATTGTTATAACCAATTGAGGTTCCTCCCATCGGAAAAATACTAAAAGTAAATCGGTGCTCGGAATTAAGGAATGCAGGATTAAAGCCGGATGAATTAAATTGATCTTCGAGCGGATAAAAAACAATGTTTGTTTGAGCGCTTGAAGGAAAAACCTTTACCAACATCAAAATAAGAACGAATAATGGGATATATCTATTTACAGCCTTCATGTATTAAAATAAACGATGCAAACTGAGGCAAAGGTGTTTTTTCGTAACCTGCAGCATGATTAAGTATTAAATTTATTTGAATCATATCAGTCTGTTAAACAGACAGTATAATTTCTGGTTCGCAAAGATCAACAAAAAAGTAAATCAAGAAAGTATATAACAGAAATATGTGAAAATTATTGAGGGAATTAATAAAAATAAATTGGCTTTAATAATAATTTAACCAAGAATAGCATCTATTCATCAGTTTATCAGTCGATAAGATAATCGTTTTATTTGACCGATCTACGTTTTTTTTCCTGATAAAATGGAAAGTATTCCTGTTCTTTGTATTTTTCCTTTCCCCGAAAGAGGTAAAAACAGGTGCCAAAGGTAATTTCGGTAAAGTCTGAAATTGAAGGAATGATAAATGAGAACAAATTGTCGGTCGCAAAGAAAGTTTGTCCTCTATTCCACTGATAAACAATTCCAAATGGTATATTGAAAAAAGAATTCCCAATGATTGAATAACCTGAGCTAATACTTATGTTTGGTTTTACATCATATTTTGCAGCCAGGGATAAGCTGTATTGGCTTAAATCTTTCTTGTAAATGTATCTGTTTACGACACCCAGAGCTAATTCTGGTGTGATTTTATATTGAAAACCAAGATAATAATTTGCAGGCAAGGAAGTTGAAAATGCAATTTTTGTTGAATCAACCTTAAACAGATCAAAATTATTATCGATCGTAAAACCAGAATTTTTGGTTAAAAAATTATCTCCTGAAGAATTAATAAATTCCTGTTCAAATAGAATTTCGCCTTTTAAAATTGTGCTGTTTAGATTATTCTTCCAATTTATCTTTCCCAGATCGACCACACTCGCCGAAATTAGGATTTGATTATTTATTTGGTAAGTCAGGCCAAGATCAATGCCGGTTCCCATGTTTTTTGTATTCAGCAAATAATTTCCGGCTGAGAAATTATCCTGTAAAACAAACGGTTGTAATACTTCCTCATCATTAATGACTGTATTTACAGGAGCAGATAACTTAAGTGATCCTTTGGTTTTTAAATAATACGAGTTATCAATATTTTCAGTATATCCTGAAACTTCAGATACAAATGCTGCTTTGCCAAAATATACTTTTGCACGGATTCCCAGCGTTAGCTTGTTTTCGATGATTTCTTTGGCATACCCCAGGCTGTATTCTCGATAATGTAACAATTCGGCAGGCATATGTTGCTCCAAATTCATTGGTATGGTTATGAAATCAGGATCCAATAAAAACCGGGTAAAATCACCTTTAAAATTATTCATGATCAATTCAACTTCTTTAATCCTGAAATTAAATGCTCCGTAATCCGAATTATATCCAATACTTAACAGAGAACTTTCGAAACTCTGGTAGAACAGACCCCGATTTACGAGTCCGTTAAACACATCTTTGAAAGCAGCTTTTGCAGTATCTCCACGCAATACCTTTAAAAGCATATCATTAATAACCACCTGATTATTATAGCCTGTGCTCATTCCTGAAATTGGAAAAATACTGAACGTAAATTTTTCCTGGGATGTTAAAAATGCAGGATTATTATTGGAAGAATTGGCATGGTCAATGGAATGATACAAAATCAGATTCGGCTGAGCTTTCACCTGCAGAATCATTATTGTGAATAATATCTGAAACGAAAATTTTAATATTTCAGAATATCTGATTTTCATGATTGGTCAGGCTATGAGATTTAAATTTAAGCAAACTGCGAATAAAAATCCAGTTGAATTCAACAATGAAAGAAAAGATTTAACCAGGTTTATTAACGATTTCGCATAAAAAACCGGGAATAAAACTTAACATGATTGGTATACCAGTTACGGTCGAGTACCCGGCTTCGTATATATTGTCTCTTTTTTCCTGAAAACAAAGCTTCGGCAATTAGTCCAATATATCCAACGAAGATTCGTTGGGAAATAAAAATAATGCTTCCGGACATTTTATAAAACAAAACGGAGTTGAGATTTAACGCGTGTCGTTTTTTCAGGCTGTAGCCTGAAAAGTTCTTTTTGCTGAAAAAGGTATTGTCGAGTCCAAGAATCGTTTTGGAAAGATTGAAATAAGCTATTGCTTTTCGTTTTGGTTTTATTGCATCAAGGGTAGCGGCAAGCGGACATCTTTTTGAAAGCAGGCATAAATCGTAAACTTCACGTAAAGAAACCAAGCCAAACAAATTGCCTTCGTTGTGGAGCTGACTGTGTATAAAATTGTGTATGATTTTATGTCGATCGGATAAAACATAACACCCAGAATGCCGGTCAACCGGTTTTCTTTCACAATTGATTTGTTCTAAACTGAACCAGCTCAATAGTTCTTCGTGAACCGGAATGCGGTGAACTTCGACCACTGCAACAAAATCCGGATGGTAAAGCCTGGGATAATGTTTCATTTCTTCAATAATCTCATAATCAAAGATTTTATTCACTTTAAGATAACCATTGGTTTCAAGGATTTTTGCCGTGCGCAGATAGTCTTCTTCAGGAACCCAAAAATCGATGTCGCCCAAAATCCGTTCGCCTATTTTTGAAAAAAGGCCATCCAGCAGATAGGCTGCTCCCTTTAAATAAACTGGAAATATATCGTTTTTATTCAGCAGGCCGGTAATACTTTCAATCTGACTGAGAATCTGGTTGTTCCGTGTTTTGTTTAAATTGTAGATTTCGATTAAGTGTTCGGCAAGTTTTTCAGGAAGAAAACGTATTAAATCATGTGTCCTGAATTTCAGGAATATAACCTGAAGGATAAAGTGATTGCTGCAAAGGCTAACAAACCGTTCCCAATCAATCAGATCCGACTGGCAATACCGGATGATTTCATTCCTGAATCCGGGATTTTCATCAAGGGCCAGACATTTTCCGGTAAAGTAAAAAAGTTCCTGGTTAGTCATTTTCGAATAGTTGTGTAATTCGTTCAATTGCTTTTTGATTGTTGGAATACGTTAGTTTATAAAAGGATTTGCCGGCGATCTGTTCAAAGAAGCTTTTTACATGATCTTTTAATGGAGAGACCCAGGTTTCTTCAAGCAGCCTTTTTATTCCGTCAATTGGTTCCAATTTTTCACAGTCGATTTCAACAGAAGGATCGTACCTGACAAAAATGAATTCTTGAACCGGAAAAATCATGTTCGTCGTTTCATTTCTAATGGGAAGGTATTTTACAACCTTTTCGTCAGTAATATAATTCAAGGCCGCATTTTCCAGATCCGGATAGTGTGAGCTCAACATTTCCATCGATCCTTTTTTGACCGACATCGCGACAGGGAACGGGAATGCATGGAAATTTTCCCGGTCAACCGGCACGAAATCGTCGGAAATGAGTTGGTAACCATTGGCTTTCAACAATGCGGCAATGGTGGTTTTGCCACTTCCCGGAGATGCAGAAAACAACATCGTTTTACGTCCGTTGGTAATGGCTGATGCATGAACGGTCATCAACCAGTCTGATTCGGCTTTGTTGTGCAACAGATTTGAAAGCTCCATAAATATTTTACCCTTAACCAAATGGCTTTCATTATTTGTCCAGCTTCCTTTCACAACCTTGTTCATCCTGAAGACAATTTCATCCTGAAACCAAAACAATTCAAAAAGTTCGGAAACATTTTGTTTTTCAGTTATTTGAAGGTGACTGATCAGGGGGTGAATGTAATTTTCGAGCCAGTGAAATCCGAACCTAAATTCGATGATTTGATTTCCCAGCTGGTACTGCTGCACCGAATATGGTTCATAAACATCATGGCTAAGTTGTTCAAATTTATTTAGTTCACTGTTTTTCTCCGGAGAATCAGATTTGTTTACGCCATTTATTTTATTCCAGATTTCACCTACAAAATCCTGGCTTTCCGACAAACTAACCTGATATCTGAGAGAAAACTCCCTTGCAATTGTTCCTGGTTTTTCCTGCTTCGAAATTCTCCTGAAAACGAACCAGGCTGGTTCTTCCAATTGAAAATAAGTGTTGCTTTTTTCCAGCCAGATCAGAAATGTTGGTCCAAGTTTCGTTTTCACAAATGAAATAGCTGCCATCTCAATTCTTGATTAGTTTTCGACATTTATTCTTAATAAACACCAGGTTATTGATTAAGTAAGATAGTTAATTTTTCCCTTCAAATCATTTAGTCTTTAACTAAAAGTTCAACTTTTTAAAATGAATTTTAATTTACCGCTCATATGTAATTAGAAAATCTTTTACTTTTTTCTAATTAAAATTTGGCAGATAAAAAAAAATAGTTTAAAATTGCTTTGTATCTGGTTGTTTTAATATGAATTAGAGGAATTTGTATTTATTATTTTGTAATTAGAAAAGTAGATTTTTATTTAGAAAATTCTTATCAGATTCAAGTCTTCAAAAATTTCTGTTATTCGCAAAAAAATGTGGGTAACTGTAGGTTTACCTTTAAACACACTCTTTATTTATGTAAATGAAGAGTCAATCACCAACTTTCTTTACAATATTTTTTTCGGGAGAAACGAATTCCTGCATAGGCAGTCTTTGGATTCGATACGGGGTATTTATCCAGAAAAAAATCTTCCTGAACCCTATTTTTCATGAAACAATACGAAGTGAACATAAAACACATGCCCAATTGAAAAACAACTGGATTCAAAAACATGATAATTACAGTTTGTTAATCAATTCTCTCAATTGGAGGTTTATTCCCGATTATTACCTGATGTGAAAAGCGAATTAAAATCTTAGTATAAATCATTAATGTGTAAAAGTTATGAAAAACAAACTAGTTGATCTTGCAAAAAAAGAAGTTGCAGAACTGGAAAGTAAGAAAATCACACGCAAGGAGGCCATTAAAAAAACCGGATATATGGCCCTTTCGGCTGCAACAATGATGTTACTGGTTGATAGTGCCAAAGCACACACCGGATCGCCTTGTTCTTCGGGAGATGAAAGATATCCGGATAAAGGTTCAAATCACCATGGAGGGGGTCACCGTTGATTTGGTCCTTAAACTTTTCCGTATTCAATAAAAAGTCCTCAGAATAATTAATATTCTGAGGACTTTTTTATTGGTTATATGGCCTTTAACCGGATTTTAATCAGCCGGCTTCAAGCATTTGAAAATTCTTCCGAACGAAGTGTTTCTCCGGAAATGGCTTAAAATTCAGCGTTTTTAGGGGTTCTTGGGAAAGCAATTACGTCGCGGATATTTCCCATTCCGGTTACAAATAAGATGAATCGTTCGAATCCAAGACCAAATCCACTATGAGGAACAGTTCCGAAGCGACGGGTGTCCAGGTACCAGTCCATTTCATGAACCGGAACACCCATTTCCTCCATCCGTTTTACCAGCTTTTCGTAATTGTCTTCACGCTGTGAACCTCCAATAATTTCACCAATTCCGGGAAATAAAACATCCATGGCCGAAACCGTTTTTCCATCGGAATTTTGTTTCATGTAAAAGGCCTTGATGTCTTTCGGATAATTGATCAGGATAACCGGCTTTTTGAAATGTTTTTCAACCAGGTACCTTTCATGCTCACTCTGCAAATCAACTCCCCATTCTACAGGAAACTGGAATTTTTTCTTTTTATAGTGATTTGAATTTTTCAGAATGTCAATTGCTTCAGTGTAAGGCAACCGTATGAAATCATTCTCAAGAACAAAACGAAGTTTTTCAACCAATTCCATCGAGCGCTCTTCCATCGGCTTGTTCTTTTCTTCTTCCTGAAGTCGTTTGCTCAGGAATTCAAGATCGTCCATGCAATTAGCCAGAGCATCTTTAATCAGGCTTTTCAGGAAATCTTCAGCCAGATCCATGTTATCCTGAAGTTCGTAAAACGCCATTTCAGGCTCAATCATCCAGAATTCGGCCAGATGTCGGGTTGTATTCGAATTTTCAGCACGGAATGTTGGTCCGAAAGTATAAACTTCACCCAGGGCAGTTGCGCCAAGTTCACCTTCAAGCTGGCCTGAAACAGTCAGGTTGGTTGGTTTTCCGAAGAAATCCTGAGAGTAATCAATGGTTCCATCTTCAAGCAATGGTGGATTTTTAGCATCCAAAGTGGTTACCCTGAACATTTGTCCTGCACCTTCAGCATCTGATCCTGTAACGATTGGTGTATGCAGGTAGATAAAACCTTTGCTGTTAAAATAGTTGTGAATGGCAAAAGCCATTGCATGACGAATGCGGAAAACTGCGCTGAAAGTTGCTGTACGGAAGCGTAAATGAGCATTCTCGCGTAAAAATTCGAGGCTGTGTTTTTTAGGCTGAATCGGATATTTATCCGGATCAGATTTTCCGTAAATAATGATTTCAGTGGCATTCAATTCAACGGATTGTCCGCTGCCTTGTGATGCAACCAATTCTCCGGTAATTCCAAGTGCTGCACTGGTATTAATATCTTTCAGTAATTCTTCTCCAAATTTCTCAACATCAGCAACTATCTGGAGGTTATGAATGGTTGAGCCATCGTTTAAAGCAATAAAATTGACGTTTTTGCTACCTCTTTTAGTCCGTACCCAACCCTTAACAACTACTTGTTGTCCTACCAGTTCACCTTTTAGAATTTCTTTTATTTTCAGTCGTTTCATGCTGTCTGTTGTTTGCGAATAATTTGCTTTTTTTGTGCTTACAAAAATATGCTTTTCTGCCTGAAAATTGTCCGGAGCTACTTAAAAATGACCATTGAAGTTAAAACTTAAGGTTATTTTCAAAAGTACCTTGGTTTTTCAGGGAATAAGCTATTGAAATCTTACTGATTTCAAAGTGTATTTTTACTTTGAATCGTTTTTGATTTTTTCAATTTCAGGAAGTAATTTATTCCAGGTTTCTTCTGGAAGTTTTGCACCCATTATTTCCACTACATTTCCTGCCAGCATGGAACCAATTTTACCTGCAACTTCGAGGTCCAGATTTTCTGCCAGAGCATAAAGAAAACCTGCAGCATAAATATCACCAGCACCAGTAGTATCAATACTTTTTGCCGGAATAGCATCAATGTGAATGATTTTGTTGCCCGATTTTATCAAAGACCCTTTTGCTCCCAGTTTAACAATGGCAATGGAACACATTTCACCAATATCAATCAATGCTTCCTGTGGTTTTTTTCCTGTCAGAGATGTTGCTTCCTCTTCGTTGGCAAAAACGATATCTACGTATTGACGAATAATCCGGTGCAGGAAATCAAGGTTTGCCTCAACAATATTGAAACTCGCCATATCAACCGAAATTTGCAGACCATTCTCTTTCGCTGTTTTCATGGCAGCTTCAATGAGTTGATGGTTTTGTACCAGGTACCCTTCGATATGCATGATCCCATAATCACGAAAAATTTCAGCAGTCAGTTCATCAGCAGTCAGTTCCATAGCTGCACCCAGGTAGGTTCCAAAAGTACGTTCCGAGTCAGGACTGATTAATCCTGTAGCGTGACCAGTTCCGGTTTCGCTGTAGAAAAAATGAGTTTTAATTTGATTTTTTTCAAAATCATTCAGGTAAAATTCTCCAAATTCATCGTTCGAAATTTTCCCGATGTAGCCACATTTGCCTCCTAGTTTTGCTATACCATGTATGGTGTTTGCTGCCGAACCACCTGTTTGAATGGTTCGGGTATTATTTTTTGTACTTTTTTTTATTTCTGCCGAAAGATTTGCATCAACCAAGGTCATACTTCCTTTTGGAAGTCCAAAAATTTGTAACACAGCATCATCCGAAATATTAATTAAAACATCGATCAATGCATTTCCAATTCCGAGAACTGATTTTTGCTTGTTTTGCACGTCTGTAACTGATTTCATGAAAATATTTTTTGCAAAAATATTTTTTCTTTTCGGAAAAGCTACTATTTTTGCATCGCTTTTAAAGCAAACGGGTACACAAAACAGTACACAATAAAGCAAACAAGCAATAAATTCCCTAGTAGCTCAGTTGGTTAGAGCGGCGGACTGTTAATCCGTAGGTCGTAGGTTCAAGTCCTACCTGGGGAGCCAGACAAGACAAGAGGTCATTTTCGACCTCTTTTTTTATGCCCGAACTTTTCAAAACCTTGCTGGCATTGAGAAGCAGGATGATCGGTGGCGTGAACTTACAGGCTGTGATTTTTGATTTCTCCAAAATGATTTATTTTTGAATGATGTCAGATTATTTTATGAATTCAATATTTCCTTAATGAAGTATATAAATCATGTGAAAACAAATAAAAATTTAGAATTTTTGTAGTTATTCAGTCGCAGGTAATATAGCAATTAAACGAGTGACTTCGTAGGGGTTTTGTTGATTTTTGATGGCAGTATCAATGAGTGATCGGATGACGGCATAGGTTTCAGAGCCTGTGGGCGATTTGAAAAAGTTGCTTACTTTCAGCTTGACTTTGAAATTTCGGATTGCCCTTTCTGAAGCATTATTGTCGGGTGGGATGTTTGGGTTATCCAAAAATGCAAAAACGTAATCGGAATATTTGATCATTCGTTTTTGAAACGATATAAGTTCTTTGATTTTCTGATTGACAGGTTCTTTGATGAGTTCCAAAAATGTTTGGGTGATTTCCTTTGATTTCTGAGGGCTTAACTCATCCTTTTTTCTTTCATGGATTGCACTGGTGATCAGCTCAGAGAGCCGGGGTGCCCAAGTGTTTTCAGGATACTTCTGGGCAAGGAATTTCAGTTCCCGCAATAAATGGGCGGTACACAATTGGTGGCCGGCCGCGTTTTCTTTAAAGTAAGCGGGCCAGCAATCGGTGACCAGGATATTGTGTCCAAATCCTTCAGGCATAATTTGGTCAATGGCCTTGGTTCCGCGGCTTTTGTGGATGGCAATATAAGTGGCCATCGAGTTTTGGAATGTCCAGGCCCAATAGTTCTTTCCGTTGATGTTGACCCCAGTTTCATCGGCTCCGATTACTTTGCCATTGGCTATTAATTTGCCTGATTGTTTCATAAACCGGGAGTGCTTTTTGTTTTACCTTTTCAAGCAGGTAGCAAACACCACCGGTGCTGAGCGACAGGCCGCAGAGCGAAGACAACAACTCGGTAATGCGTTCAACAGGCAGGTATTGGCGCACACTCAGGTAGGAAACCAATGATTGTACACCAGGCCCATAGCTGACCGGGGTAAGAATACCTTCAGGGTAAGATGCCTTATTGTTGTGCCCACACCGGCAATGCACCTCAAATAGTTGGTGTTCGGTAACGATTGGCTTAATGGGCGGAATGTCTATAACCTGACGGCGGCCAATAAAATGAGCCGGGTAACGGCTGAGATCTTCCCCGCAGCAAGTGCAATAATTGGGGCTGTGTTGTTGAATCGTATCAGGTGTGCCGGACATTTTCAAGGTTGTACCTTCATGACCTGGCTGGCCTCCGGGCTTTTTACCCGATGGCCTACGCAGGCTTTGAGTTTTTTGCAGCTTGGGTAAATCGCTCGATGGGGGTTTGCTACTGTTGCCACTGTTTTTGGGTGTACTGTATTTTTCGAGTTCCTGCTTCAAAAAAATGTTCTCTTTTTGAAGTTGTGAGTAGCTTGTTTTCAAGCTCTCAAGCTCAGTAATCAGACTGTAAACAAGGGCATAAAGATCATCGTTTTTTTGATCGTGATTCATTCTGTCGTGTTTTGTACAAAAATGAATGAATCAAGAATCACTGGAAAGAAAATCGGACGAAAGTTATTAACGCCTTGAAATACAGAAAAATGAAAAGTTATAAAAATCATATTTAAGCCCGCGAGAATGGCGTAAACGAATTCCGAATCAACTAAAATAACCATCCGTGAAAACCTCATGGGTATTCAGTTTTTCGAATGAAAAAGTTATCAACAAAAATTTGGAGGTGCTTTCAAATTTTAACGGAAAATGTGGAAATTAACGCTGAATGGTGACGAATTTTTTATGCCTGAATTTGATTTTTTAAACACATAAAATTTACCTTTGCACCGCAATCATTATCATTCAAAAATGGACGATTATCATTCGACACAGTTAATTAAGTTATTAATCCGGTAGACAGAGCCGATCATAGTCTCTGTTTGTCGTTAAAACGGAGAAACTATGATTACTTATTGGGAAACCGGTACTTCCTTTACCCGTCTGAATGAATACCAGCCAAACTGCTGGATCAACTCACAGGAGCTTACCAACGAAGAAGTAGAATTACTGATCAGCGACTACAATGTACCGCGTGATTTTATCATGGACGTTCTGGATACCGATGAACGGTCGCGTATTGAGGTCGGTGAAGGGCAGATTTTAATCATTCTTCGTGTGCCGCTTAACAATCAGAACAACGGTATTCCATTCATTACGGTTCCTTTGGGCATTGTACTTTCGGGCAAACAAATCATCACCATTTGTTCTCGTAAAACCGAAATCATTCCTTCGCTGTTCAAGGCAGTCAACGATAATAAAATCACCATCCACAATCAGTTCGATTATGTGCTTCATATTTTCCTGATTTCGGCATTCTGGTTTCTTCAATTCCTGAAGGAGATCAATGTTCAGACTGCTCTTATTGAAAAAGATCTGGAAAATGCCACCAAAAACAAGGAATTGCATCGCCTGCTGCACATGGAAAAATGTCTGGTTTTCTTCATCACCTCGCTGAAATCAAACGAAATGGTTCTGGCTAAAATGCGCAATGGCCGCAACATGCGCGGCATCGAACACGACGAAGACCTGATGGAAGATGTGGTGATCGAAATCAAACAGGCGCTTGAAATGGCGAATGTTTACAGCGACATTCAAAGTGGAATGATGGACGCTTTTGCCTCGGTGATTTCGAATAACCTGAACGTGATCATGAAGCAATTAACCTCAATCACCATTATCCTGATGATTCCAACACTGGTCGCCAGTTTGTACGGAATGAATGTTCCAAACAACTTCGAAGGCACCCCTTTTGCCTTTGAATATGTTATCGCGATTTCAATCGCCATGTCGCTGATTGGCGTATTCCTGTTTAAATGGAAAAACTGGTTTTAAACTGAAGGACAAAAAATTGAAGGACTGACGGAATGAAGGACTGAAGGATTGAAGGATTGAAGGATTGAATTACTGAATTTTTGTTTCTAAACAAATTGCAGGAAAATTACCCCGGCTGTCAGGATGTATAAAAATACTTCACCCCAAAACTGTCGTTTCATAAAAATCAGGTAGTTGGAAATCAGGTAGCATAACGGAATCGCCAGAAGAATAATGATTTCCTGAGAAACAGCAGGACTGGCCAGAATCAAAACGATGGAAATAAAAAAGATCCAGAAAAAGACCTTGAAATACCTTCGTGAACTGATCTTCTTTTCGTCATATTGGGCCAAAAGAAAGAAACTTCCCAGAATGGTCAGGAAAATCAGAAACCCTATGTATATCTGAACCGATAAACCTTCTCTCAGGAATATCTGATGTGAAATCATGTTTGCTTCGAGTGTCCGCAAAAGTTCATCAGTTTGATTGGTCGCCAGGTAATAGACCAAAGCACCAATCCATGGAATTACAAAACCGAGGGTCGTCAAAACATATTCACGCCAGTTAACTTTTTGTTTCAGGACAATAAAACCGAACCACAGAATTGGGAATAAAAAAACCAGATTCAGGTAAAAGAGCGATCCGATGGCGAGAAAAACACCAGCATCAAAGGCATTTGAGTGTATTTTTTCCTTTTCGTATGAATCAAAAATCCGGTCGATTGCAATGATCAGGAACAAGGCAGCCGGATAAACCGGATGCATGGCATGCATTTCCGGAATACCACTTGTAATAATCACAAACAAACTCGGCGGCAGAAAAGTCCGGAGCCGGATAAACGCGTACTGATAGTTCAGTTTTAAGATCAGAAAAGCCAGCAAAATAATGAATATCAGAGCCATGACATTATTGGCCAGATGATTCTCCGCGAGCAGGTATTTGATGGGCTGATACAGAATCATGGTATCCTCGCCGGCATAAAACGGGAAAATGGTGGAATGCACAAACGACCGCCCCCAAAGGGCAATGGCCATTAATGGCACCAGTAAAAAATGATAGGCCTGATTCGGTTTTAAAACTTTTAATAACATATCCGGCTAATTTCCTGAATAATGAATTCCCGTTTATTTTTATCCTCTGTTCCTGAAAATATTACAGATCGAAACCCAAATCTTTCCTGAAATATCTGCCTTCAAAATCAATAAGGCTTGCATTTTTATAGGAACAGGCCAGGGCTTCCTTCATGTTTGCCCCATAGGAACTAACGGCAATAACCCGCCCTCCATCGGTGCAAACTTCGTTACCAATCAACTTTGTCCCGGCATGAAACACAATGCTGTCGCTCACTTTTTCCAGACCGCTGATGACTTTTCCCTTTTCGTATGATCCGGGATATCCACCCGAAACCATCATCACGGCGGTAGCCGAGCGTTCATCAATTTCTATTGATTTTCCTGCCAGTGTCCCTTCAGCTGCACCAATCAGCAAATCGACAAAATCCGACTTGATCCGCAACATGACGGCTTCAGTTTCAGGATCGCCCATCCGGACATTGTACTCGATCACCATCGGCTCGCTGTCAACACTGATCAATCCAAAGAAAATAAAGCCGTTGTACGGAATCTGGTCCTTGATCAATCCTTCAACCGTTGGCCGGACGATCCGGTCTTCAACCTTTTTCATAAACACTGCATCGGCAAACGGAACTGGTGAAATCGCGCCCATTCCACCGGTATTCAGTCCGGTATCACCTTCGCCAATTCGTTTGTAATCTTTGGCAACAGGCAGAATCCTGTAATCTTTTCCATCGGTGATGGCGAAAACCGAACATTCGATTCCGCTCAGAAACTCTTCGACAACCACTTTGCTGCTTGCTGCACCAAACTGACCATTGAGCATTTCTTTCAGCGACTGCTCTGCTTCT
Organism: Prolixibacteraceae bacterium; assembly: GCA_049277435.1. Lineage (GTDB taxonomy): Bacteria > Bacteroidota > Bacteroidia > Bacteroidales > Prolixibacteraceae > Aquipluma. The sequence continues at coordinate 36,313 of JBASYJ010000228.1, read as the reverse complement.
GCCAGATCGCTGATGATTAAAACTCCTTTTCCGGCAGCCAGTCCATCGGCTTTAAGCACATAGGGAGCAGTCATTATTTTCAGGAAGGCAATTCCCTCAGCCAAATTTCCTGAAGTAACGGCCATATATTTTGCTGTGGGCACCTGGTGGCGCATCATAAATTCCTTGGCAAAATCCTTGCTGCCTTCGAGCCGGGCACCAAGTTCGTACGGACCAACAAAACGAATGTCTTTTAACTGGTCATCGGCACTGAAGAAATCGTGTAATCCTTCGCACAAGGGCACTTCCGGCCCAACCAGAACCAAATCGATCTGATTTTCGAGAACCGCTTTTTTCAGGCCTTCGAAATCGGAAACACCAACCGGGATGTTGGACCCCAGCAGCGAAGTTCCGGCGTTACCCGGAGCAATGAAGATCTGTTTTACCTGTGACGATTGTTTGATTTTCCATGCAAAAGCATGTTCTCTTCCTCCTGAACCAACAATTAAAATATTCATCTTTTTTTAAAATTTTTACAGGCAGTAAGAGTCTTACTACCTGTTTCTTATTCTTTTATGATAGGATACCGCTTCAAAACGGTAGCCCTGTTCCTTCAGCCAGCTGATGGCCTTTGGCAAAACCTCCTGAAGGTTTCGTTGTGCCTTTAATGAATCGTGAAACGTGATTACCGAACCGGGACGGACAAAATCTGTCACATTTCGGTAAACCTTTTCCGGTTTTATCCGGAAGTTGTAATCGCAGGAAATTAAATCCCACATGATAATCCTGTAATGCTTTTTCAGGTACCGGTATTGTGCCCTTTTCAGGAAACCATGAGGTGGCCTGAATAAATCGGAATCAATGTATCCGGCAGCAAGCTCAATATTTTCGAAATACTCCCGATTTCCCTTTTTTAATCCCTGCCAGTGGTTGAACGTATGATTTCCAACTGAATGACCTTCCTCCAGAATCCGGAGATAAACTTCCGGATATTTCTTCACATTCTCGCCCACACAAAAAAAGGTGGCTTTGATGTTTTCCTTCCGGAGAAGTTCTAGAACCCAGGGAGTCACTTCAGGAATCGGGCCATCGTCGAATGTCAGGTAAACCACCCGTTCTGTTTCATTCAGCCGCCAGACGGCATCTTTAAACAACGCAGTGATGAACCCGGGCAAGCGAACCCGGGGATTAAAACGACTCATTATTTCAACGAACTGTATCTTTCGAGATAGCTGTTAAACGAATCCGAAACCTCTTTCGAGAGCTCAGGTTGGTTATTGCGCGAACAAATCATGGTTATTTCACGCATGAAATAGAGCATCCGCTGTATCTCTTCATCTACGGAATTACGCATTGGCCCGTCCATCTGGAAAAAATAATCCAGCTGTTCCTTATATCCGTTCATGATGGTGTTGATCATTTCTTTGGCTTTTGCCGGCTGACCTGCATGTAAATAGGTTTCAGACATCATCATGGCAAAATAACTATACGGTACCACCCGGTTTGGAATGAGTTCGTTGCAGCGATCAAGTACTTTTACTGCTTTTTCATTTTGCCCTTCAGCAACCAATGTTTCAGCCAAACGATTAAATGTATTGCGGATGTTCATCATCATCCGGCCATTGTTTTCGTCGATATACACTTTCGGATCATTCATGTTTCCCCATTTGAAATTCTCCATCACATTGGCATACATGAGTTTTGTATTCACTTTTCCCATGTTGATACCATCTGATGGCGATTTAACCGGAATCAGTTTATAGGCCAGACCTTCGAGCTGAAAATAATCCTGAAGGTTCATGTATTTATCGCGTCCGATGGTGATCGCAAAATAAATCGGACGTTTCCAGTTGTTGTTGGCAATCATGTCGAGCACCATCAGTTCATCTTTGGTGATGTAATGTTTGCTGCTCAGGTCGATGGTCAGCGTATCCACGATTTTATCGTAATCAGCCGGATCGACAGCTTTATTGCGAATTACGGCAGCCTTATCGACAACCATAAACAGTTTTTTCGATGGAATATAGGATGCTCCGTCAGCTTGTTCCAGTTTGGTCCGTGGATTTTCGTCCTTAACAAAATCAAGGGCTTTTTTAAGTTCAACCGATCCTTTTAACCGCGGGTCTTCCATCAGGTAAACCACATCGCGGTTACCCTGTACATACTGGTCGTGTGTAAAGCTGATCGGCAGTGGCTCTGATTCATAGGCTTTGCTTTTCATCTGGTCGATGTACCAGTCGGTTTGGAAATAGCTGAGATTACAAACCCGGATATCTTTCCGGACACCTTCAACTTCCTGATTGTACCACAATGGGAAAGTATCATTGTCGCCGTTGGTAAAGATGATGGCATCCTGAGCACAGGTGTTCAGGTAATTGGCACCAAAATCGCGGGCGGTATAACGGTTCGAACGGTCGTGATCGTCCCAGTTTTCGGCAGCCATAATCGTTGGGACCAGCAACAAGGCAGCAACACTGGCTGTACCGGCACTGATGGTGTCAGGAACAAATTTCTTTAATGTTTCATACAAAGCCAGAACTCCGATTCCAATCCAGATGGCATAGGCATAGAACGAACCTGCATAGGCATAATCACGCTCACGTGGCTGAAGCGGTGACTGATTCAGGTAAATCACGATGGCCAGGCCAGTCATGAAAAACAAAAGGAAAACGGTCCAAAGATCTTTGCGGCCTTCGACTCCACGGTTATACATAAATAAGATTCCAATGATGCCCAGTAAAAATGGCAGCATGTAATATTTGTTCCGACCTTTATTTTCTTTGAATTCGGTTGGAAGCTTTGACTGATCGCCCAAACGTTGTGCATCCACAAAATTTATCCCGGTTATCCAGTTTCCGTTGGTGATTTCTCCGTGACTTTGAATGTCGCTCTGACGGCCTGAGAAATTCCACATGAAGTAGCGGAAATACATGAAATTAACCTGGTACCTGAAGAAGAAAGTCAGGTTCTCGCCAAAGGTTGGAAGATCAATAGTTTTCCGTTGCCCGTCCTCATCGGCCACGCTAACTTTTCGTCCTTTTATGCCAGCCCATTGTTTATAGGCATCGATGTGCGACTGTTCCCGGCTGTACATACGTGGGAAAATGGTGCTGTAATTTGAATTGAACACCGGTTTCTGGCGCATGTCGGCAATTACATATTTTCCGTTTTTCTGAATGTAGTAAGGTTTATCGTCCACATATTTTTCAAGTGGGGTATTGTAATACTGACCGTAAACCAGCGGGCGGTCGCCATACTGTTCGCGGTTCAGGTAACCCAGCAGGGCAAAAACATTATCCGGACTATTCTGATCCATCGGAGGATTGGCCGATGAACGGATGACAATCATGGCAAACGAAGAATATCCGATTAAAATTACGATCAGGCTGATTAATACCGTATTCCAGAGAACCAGTTTTTTACGGATGGTGTATAAAATACCGTAGACAATTGAGCCTACCAGCAGAATTGCATAAATCACCACGCCGGTGTTGAACGGAAGTCCCATTCCATTTACAAACATCAGTTCGAACCAGGTTGCAATGGTGATTACACCCGGGATGATGCCATACATAACGATTCCAAGAATCAGTAGCGATGCTGCCAGACTAAGCAAAACACCGTTTCTGGTGGTTTTATATTTCCGGAAATAATATACAAAAACAATGGCAGGAATAGCCAGCAGGTTCAAAAGGTGCACACCAATTGAAAGCCCCATCAGATAGGCAATCAGGATAATCCAGCGGTTGGCATAAGGTTCGTCGGCCGAATCTTCCCACTTCAGGATAGCCCAGAAAACCAACGCGGTAAATAATGAGGAGGATGCATAAACCTCGCCTTCGACAGCCGAAAACCAGAATGAATCCGAAAAAGTATAGGCTAAAGCACCAACAACACCGCTGCCTAAAATGGCAATCATTTGTCCGGTGGTGTATTCGCCTTCAGGTTTAATGAGCCTTTTGGCCAGATGGGTGATGGTCCAGAACAGGAACAAAATGGTGAATGCACTGGCCAGGGCCGACATGGAATTAATCATAACAGCCGCTTTGGCTGTACTTCCGGCAAACAAGGTAAAAAACCGGCCTAAAATCATGAAGAATGGGGCACCGGGCGGGTGACCGACTTCCAACTTAAACGAAGTTGTTATAAACTCACCACAATCCCAGAAACTGGCAGTTGGTTCGATAGTCAACAAATATGTCAGGGCGGCTATTGCAAAAGTCACCCAGCCAACAATATTGTTAAGTTGTTTAAAGTTTTTCATCACAAATTAATTAGTTGTTTTATGTGACTGAATTCTCATGTCCGAAATTTATGTTATTAAAAGAACAGGTATAAACATGAGCAATTCATTTTGAACGCATTTTAACGCCTGCGAAGATAGCACATTCTTTCAAAACAGGGTAAATACGATTTGATTTTAATTCGAAATTAAGGCTTGTTAATGAAAAGCGGTTTTCACAAAATGTAATGGTAGCAGGTCACTGGTGAGATTTTGATCATTTTTTGTTTCCTGAAGGTCCTTCGTCGGAATTCAACAGATGTATGGCGTTGGTATTTACAATCTTAGCATTAAATATCGCAAACCATCCATTGATTGATTTATCAAAAATCCGCGCTGTTTTTGAAATACATTTAATCCAGCTATTTGAAACAATCACAAAAAAAACAAAAACATGAAAACTACAATTGGATTTCTTACCGGATGTTTGCTTCTGCTTGGATTATTTACATCTGCAGAAGAAAAGAAAACCGCCATCATCAGCGGTGAATCGTTCACTGAAGTAGGTCAGTACAGCATCAGTCCTTCGTCCGAAAGTCTGAACATAGGCGATGAAGCCTTAAAAACCTACGAATTAAAATATGCAAACTGCGCCTCGCCAGTATTGATCGGAGTCAAGAAAACGAAAAAAAATTGCCTGAACTTTATAGTACGGACAAGCAATTTCGAAGTCGAATATGTGTGCAACAAACATGTTTTCGGGGTTAAGCGCATCAACAAGGAATACCAGACCATTAGCTGCGACGAGATTGCGAAAATGATGGACAATGCCGATTTTTATACCCAGCGGATCATCACCCAAAATCCCAGAAGCGAAGAAGAACTGCTTGGCCTGATTGCCTGCTATTTCCCTTCGCTGATCAAGCATGATATGCTGGGAAGTCTGTAAGGTAAATCATGCAACAATGAAATTAATCCGGATCCGATTTCATAAGATCCGATTTCCAATTCCTGGTCCTGCCGATCAGGAATTTTTTTTGATCGATAATTTTGAATCCGGTCTTTCTATTCTCGAAAACTTCGGTTTCCTGAACTGGTTTAAATTCATTTCCGGCCCAACAACCGCTTCCGAAGGCTCAACTGCCGGCATCTCCGTTCAAAACACATTTCACGAATCCGAATATAAGTTTGACCTTCATTTTTAAGTTGTTCGTTACTGTTCGAATCTGATCAGCGGGCATTTGTCTATTTTTAATACAGCAATCCGGAAAGCTGTCCAAATTGTCAAAAAACAGAAACGGAATCAGTAATTAAATACTGTGAAAAGTTGAACAAGTTTTTATTCCATACGGACCTGAAGTACCGGATCAGCCGGCACATCACCTTTTTTGTAATTATTGTGCTGGTATTTACTTTGGTTTTATTCAGCCGGAACCCGGAAGACCGGTTTTTTAATCTGCTTTGGCTTACGTTTATCAATGCCCTCATTTTTCTGGGATATGGCTATCTCACCATTTTTATCCTGATTCCCTACTTTTTACCTTCCCGAAAATACTTCCTGCTGGGGGCAAGTTTCCTGAGTCTGGGCATTTTTCTTTCGGTCCTGAAGTTAAGCATTTCCGATTTTATCTTTTATTCGTCGATCTCGCCTGAATTTTCTGCCTCTAACGGAATGCTCAACATTCGGTTTATCCTGATAAACACCAAAGATATGTCGTTCATTGTGGCTTTATTTGTCATTGCCCGGTTCACGAAAGACTGGCTGATTGCCGAAAATCAGCACAAACTCCTGCAGAAAACCTACGAAGAACTAAATCTAACCATGCTCCAGAGTCAGTTTGAACCTCATTTTTTGTTTAACACACTGAATAATCTGTATGCCTTATCGCTTAATAATCAAGACAAAACACTGGATGTTATCCGGAAATTCAAACATGTTCTTTCATACACAATTATTGATTCACAAAAATCCAAAGTGCCGGTTCAGGAAGAACTGGAGATGATAGACAATTTTATCGCGATCGAACAGATCAGGTATGGAGCCAGGCTTCGGGTAAAAACCTCCATCACCGGCGATTGTAACGGATGGCTGATTGCTCCTTTTTTACTTTTCACGCTGGTCGAAAACTGTTTCAAACATGGCAGCAGTACCGATGCCGGGAAACCCTGGATCAGGATTTCGTTCAGCTGCGACAGGGGCCGGATTAATTTCGAAACCCGCAACAGCATGCCTAAAAAGTTTCCGCAAGCTGTTTTTCCTGAAGAACATGGACTTGACAGACTGAAAGAACGGCTCCGATTGATTTATCCAAAGAATCACTCTTTCACCGTTGAAGATGGAGATCAGGAATTTACTGCACGACTTGAACTGGATTTAAACGGAGAAAAGTGACCAAAAAGAATTCCCATATTAAGCCTGTCCGGATTTTCAAACATGCTGTTTTCTGGTTCATTTGGATAGCCGGATTCACTGTAATTCAAAGCTTTGGATACGAACGGGGCATTTATTTTGCCTGGCTGGTTTATTACCTGGTAACGCTTCCAGTCTTCATAGTTCACACGTATATTATTTCGTACTGGCTCATCCCAAAATATTTTTTTTCGCACCGCTTCTTTTTATTTTCAGTCTGGATATTTTTTTTGCTGATGTTTGCCTCCGTTGGCGAACTGGTTGTCAGCAACGAAATCGTGTGGAGATGGGTCAAACCTGAATATATTCAGGCAGGAAACTACCTGAACGGGCCAAATATCCTGATTAACGGGCTGGGCAACGAATATATCATTATTGTATTTCTGTCGGTCAAGGTGGTTCGGTACTGGAACTCCAAGATGAGCGAAAAGTCTGAATTGTATAACCAGAAACTTTCAACCGAAATCGAATTGCTTCATTACCAATCGTACCCCAGGTTTGTTTTGAGCGTGATGACCAGGCTGGAAAATCTGGCAATGGAAAAATCACCGCAAACTTCAGAAATGATTATCCGGCTGGCAAACCTGATGAACCACATGATCAGCATTCAAAATACAGGCAAGATTAAGCTTCAAAAAGAAGTCGAGTTGATTCGCAGTTACATCGATATTCACCGGATGGTTTTCCCCAAAGGGTTTGATGTTAATCTGCTGGTTTCCGATAAATTAAATACAATACTGATTCCTCCATTCCTGTTCTTTCAATTGGTTGAAGAAGGATTTATGGTACTCCATGAACCTCCGGATAAAACTGATTTTACAATTCTGATCAAGGCTGAAAGTAATTATTTGCTTTTCTCGATGACTATTTGGGAAACAGATGTTCTTTGCAAGTCATTTAATCCGGCAGCAATCGAAAGTTGCAAAAAATACCTCAGCTATTTTTATCCTGATAATCACAAGTTTATGTCGGATATAGAACTTAACTTTGTTGAATTGACCATTGAAATTTACCTCTAACCAAGAACCATGAAAAGTATCCATCAATTGTTGAATAAGCGACCGGTCATACACACTTTGTACTGGACTATGTTTGTGCTCATTGGTTCGTTGGTTTTTAGTTACCGGCAAAATTTCCCGTACAATTTCTTTCTGCTTAATTTTCTGGTTCATCTGCCTGTTTCTTTACTTTTCACTTATGGTGTAATTTATTACCTGGTTCCTTCCATTCTCCTGAAAAGAAAGTTCATTACGTTCTTTGCTGTTTTAATTCTGGTTACCTGTATCTGCGCCTTTATTCGCATCATCATCAGTAAATATGTGTATTACAACTTCTTTATTCCGGCTGTGCTTCATCCTGAAAAATGGATCAGTATCGATATTTATTTCCTGAACCTGATCTGGATTCTGGCTCCGGCAATCCTTTTTGCCATGTTTAAATATTACCGAAACTGGATGAACAGTCAAATGATAGCCAACGAAGCCGAACGAAAACAATTGTCATCTGAACTTCAGGTGCTGAAAGCCCAGCTCAACCCGCATTTCCTGTTTAACACCTTCAACAACCTGTATGTGCTGGCCCTGCAAAAAAGCGATCAGACACCGGTGGTCATTTCAAAAATGTCGGACCTGTTTCATTACATTCTGTATGAATGCAACTCGGTTGAAGTGCCGCTCTCCAAAGAAATTAAGCTGATCACCGACTACATTCAGCTTGAAGAACTGCGCTATTCAGAAAGGCTTTCGATCATTTTCGAAAAAGAAATTGATCAGCCGGATTTTCCGATCCCGCCCATGTTGCTTTATACCTTTGTCGAAAATTGTTTCAAACACGGATGTAGCAACGATCCCGGAAAACCCTGGATCAATCTGCAGATCAGGGTTCAGAAAGATCATTTCGAATTCGAAGCTTCGAACAGTGTTCCGGCTAGAAAAACAAGCATGAAGGAAATGCAGGGAGGTGTTGGCCTTTCGAACATTAAAAGAAGACTTGAACTCATTTATCCAAAAAACCATCAGCTCGAAATCAGGAAAAAAGACGATGAGTTTTTTGTACGGCTGCAGATTCATAAAAAACACCACCAAACACCTTCAGTATATGCATAGATTATTCATTCTCATATTCCTGATTCTAACACAGATTAGCTGCCAGAACGAAACCCGGCAGGCCGAGATAATTCTTCGTCATTACATCGACAGCAAGGAACAGCTGATCAGAAACTACTCGATACAAAGCGCTGTTGCCCTTTGGAATGCAACGGTTTCGGGCGATGAGAAGGATTACCGGAAATTGATGGATATCGAGATGGATTTTAACCAGTCGAATCAGAATGTTTCCAATGTTTTTGCCCCCGACCGGTTTACTTCGGTTACTCAGAATGTATTCACCAATGTCCGTGATTTTGAACTTCTGAAAAAATTAAAATTCTCGGGCCTGATAACCGATTCGTTGCTGAGCCGCCAGCTGAATGTTCTTTACCAGACGTTCATGGGGCCGCAAATCGAACCCGAAAAATATAAAGAGTTAATTCAGACCGAAATAAAACTGGAACAGACTTTTTCAGGATTTAAACTTGAGATTGACGGGAAAAAATACAGAACCTCACAAATCGATTCGATCCGGAAAAACAGCAGCGACACAATCCTGCCCGATAAAATTGCCAAAGCAATGCAGCAGAAAGGGAAACTTATTGCACCCGATGTCATCAAAATGGTCAAAGACCGAAACGAATTTGCAGTAAATTTCGGATACCCCGATTTTTACCACCTGGCCCTCGAAACAAAAGATCAGACTCCGCAGCAGGTTCAGATTCTGCTCGATGAGATAGAACTGAAAACCAGGGAACAGTTCTTCGAAGCAAAAAAAGTCATCGATAAATTGCTCTCCAAACGATACGGAATTCAGGCAGCAGATTTAAAACCCTGGCATTACAACGACGAGTCATCGAGTTACCTGCCAAAGGCATTTATCCTGAAAATGGATTCGCTTTTTGCAGACGTCGACCCCATTCAGAAAACAGCTCAGTTCTTCGAGGGCATCGGATTGCCTGTTCAGGATGTATTCGAAAACAGCGATCTGAAAGACGGTCCGGGCAGAGCGAAATTAACAGCCATGATCAATGTCGACTTTAAAAACGACATCCGTTTAATCGCCGGAATAAGGCATTCGTACGACGGAATGTACCGGATGATGCATCTGGGAGGCCACGCTTCGCACTACAAATCGATTTCAGACCGAGTTCCATATTTAATAAAAGCTCCTCCTGCGGTTATTTATGAAGGTGTTTCGCGCTGTTTCGAAAACCTTGCTTCGAATTACGACTGGTTAAACGAAGAAATTCCGATAACTGACGAAAAACAGAAACAAATTGTGCTCATCTGCCAACACATCCACCAGGTTGATCGTATGTTCAGATGCCGGATTCAATTGTTAATGTCGGAATTCGAACGCGAAATTTACAGAAACCCGGATCAGGATTTGGATGTTTTATGGCAAAATATGAATCTTAAATATCTGGGAATCAAATATCCGGAGAAAATTAACGACAGTTATTGGGCATCAGGTAAGTTCTCGACCAACCTGGCCTGCAACGTACATAATTTTGTTTTGGCCGATGTTTTTGCCGCTCAGTTGCAACATTCCATCAAAACAAGAGTCTTAGATAAAACAAATGGCATTTACAAAAACAATAAAGCAATCGGAAAATACCTGGTCGATAATTTATACCAGTATGGAAACCTTTTGCCGTGGGAACAATTGATTGAAAAAGCAACCGGCGAACCGTTAAATTCATCCTATTTTGTTAATCAGATGATTGGAGACGATGAAGATAAAGGTCCGGCGCTTGTAACCAGTTTATACAGAAAACAGAAACACTGAAAAATTGTGAACATGAAAACAAGATGTGTAATTGTTGACGATGAGCCCCTGGCCAGGGAACTTATCTGCGGATACGTCGGAAAATTAGAAAACTTTGAAGTGATTGGCGAGTGCAGCGATGCCATGAAAGCCTTGAACGTGATGCGCGAAAAACAGGTCGACCTGATCTTTATGGACATCCAGATGCCCCAGATTACCGGCATCGAATTCCTGAAAACGCTCAAGCATCCCCCCAAGGTAATTATTACCACAGCCTACCGCGAATATGCTTTGGAAGGTTTCGAACTCGATGTGGTGGATTACCTCCTCAAACCAATCACGTTTGAACGGTTCCTGAAATCGGTTAATAAATTTTACCTGATGAATCAGGACGAGATCCAGATTCAGGCCGGCAATTCAGTTGAAAAATTCACCGACGAACCATTTATTTACGTCAAGGAAAATAAGAAGGTGATCAAGGTTTACCTTTCAGAAATAAAATACATCGAGGGATTGAGCGAATACATTCAGATTTTCACCGACAAACGAAAAATTATCACCAAAACCAGCATGCTCCTGATGGAAGAAAAATTGCCCGCCGAAAGTTTTCTTCGAATCCACAAATCATACATCATTTCCATCGGTAAAATCGAAGCATTTACTGCCAATACCATCGAAATTCAGGGAAAAGAATTACCCATCGGGCGAAGTTTTAAGAATGCGGTCATCAGCGCATTAAATTTCTCCGGATCGGTGACCGGCGTTTAGGCTCCCGGTTGTACTTCCGGTCCGGGCAGATTCCGGATTTATCCTTTTTCCTGAAAATTTCCCCGGAATCACCATGCCCCGATTCCGGATCACATACCAAAAACCTTCATGCAACATGCCCCGGAATAACTGTTTTTGACAGTTAAAGGGGCATTGCTGCATCTTACCGGCACAAATATGACCACCAACAGCACTTATTGTCCGTTGAAAGCGATTTTAACCCGTTCACTCTTCCTTTACCCCCCGGAAATTCGCAGATATTGATTAAACCCTGACGATCCCCTTTTTTTAAATATGTTTGATTAGGCCTGCTTCCCTGAACAACAGGTTTTTACCTGAAATTCAGGCGGCAACAAAAGGGGGAATATCAGTTTTCAGTCACAATCCGGGCGTTTGCAGTCCGTTTACCGTCGTTGGTTCTCATTTCTTTCCTCCTGTACAATTGAATCAAAATTAATCGTGCCTGTAGTTTACCGCTCAGGCATGCTGATGTATTTAACCTTAAATTTTAGTCTATGAAAACAGGATTTTTACTGGTATTTATTCTTGCCCTGAGTCTTTCAGGATTGATGGCTCAAACAAGAATAATTACCGGAACAGTAAGTTCTTCGGAAGATGGATTACCCATTCCTGGAGTTACAGTTTCGGTAAAGGGAACCACTTCCGGAACAATTACGAACATGGATGGAGCTTACTCCATTACCGTTCCTGACCCGTCCGGAATTTTGGTTTTTTCGTTTGTGGGTATGGTAACCCAGGAAATTCCAATTGCCTCAGCCACCAATATTGATGTGGTGCTAAAACCGGTCGTAATTGGTGTTGAAGAAGTGGTGGTCACTGCAATGGGAATCAAAAGAGAGAAAAAGGCTCTTGGATATTCCGTCAGTGAATTTAAAGGTGAGGATTTTGGCAATGTCGGAAACGACGACGCAACGAAAGCTCTTCAGGGGAAAGTTTCGGGTGTCCAGATTTCGGCAGGATCAGGAGCTCCGGGAGCGGCAACCAGGGTGATTGTCCGCGGGCTTTCGTCGATAACCGGCAGCAATCAACCGCTTTATGTGGTTGACGGAGTGCCTATCAACAACGCCTTCGCCAGTGGAAATGCCACCGAGAATTCGATGAACGCCAATGCGAAGGTCGATTTTGGTAATTCAGCCGCTGATATCAATCCGGCCGACATCGAAACCATCTCGGTCTTAAAGGGAGCGGCGGCATCAAACTTATACGGATCAAGGGCTGCAAACGGGGTAATCATGATCACCACTAAAAGGGGAGCCAAAAACAATGACCTTCAGGTGAACTTATCGAGTGCCTCGGCATTTACTGAAGTCGGCCGTTTACCTTATTTTCAGGATCGGTTTGGACAAGGATGGAGCGGAACTTTTGATACCAAAGAGAACGGAAGCTGGGGACCTGTGATGGATGGGAAAGACCGGCTAACCGGTTATGTGGTTGACAATACCCAGCAAATCGCACCTTTTTCGTACAAAAAGAACGGAATCCGCGATGTGTACGAATATGGCTATTCGCTGAACAACACCATTGCCTTATCCGGAGGAAACGATTTTATGGGCTGGTATGCCTCGGTAACCAGTTCGAACAACGACGGGGTACTTCCGGGGAATGTTGATGTTCTGGACCGAAATACACTGACTTTTAAAGGAAATGGCGGAACTGAGAAAACGAAGTTCAACTTCGGGATGACGTACATCAACCGCATTCAGAAAACAATTCCAACCGGACAAGGCGATGACGCCGGAACCGGTGCGGTAATTTATTCCGACATTCTTTACCAGCCTGTCAACCATTACCTGCCCGACTACCGCGATTACAAATACAAGTTTAACAACCTGGATAACTACTACAACGGATATGCGCAAAACCCCTATTTTACCTTAAACGAAACAGGTGCAAAAGCCGATCAGAACCGCATCATCGGGAATCTGAACATCACCCGCGATCTTTTAAAAGGACTGAATATTTCATTTACGGGCGGTGTCGATACCTATTCGCAATTCTCGAAAGTTCATGGTGCAATCGCAAAAGTTACACCGGGCTCTAACAACGCCGGCACCATCAACGATGTTGCCGGTGCGGTTAAGGAAGAAGGACGGTACCAAACCCAGTTAAACAGCGATCTGATTGCCAACTACAAAAATGAAGTTGACCTGCTGGGCGGAAAGCTGAAGTACAATTTACTACTTGGAAATAACATTAACCAACGGTCGTTTAAACGGGTAAACATTGTTTCAAAAGGTCTGGTTGTTCCCGGCTATTACAACGTTGGAAATATCAGCGGGGCCGCCGAAGTGTATACCAACGAGTACAAACGGCGACTGATTGGAGTTTTTGGTCAGCTTGGACTGGAATTGAACGACTACCTGTTTGTAAATTTACAGGCCCGAAACGATTGGTCGTCCACCCTGCCAATCGGGAAGAATTCATTTTTCTATCCGGGAGCAACCATGGGTTTTATTTTTACCGATTTACTTCCTGAAAACAAAACCATTTCCTACGGAAAATTACGGGTCAGTTATGCTTTGGCCGGAAATGATGCTGCACCGTTTATGACATCCGAGATTTACAGGCCTTCAATTCTGCGGGCCGGAGGATTCGGATCGACCAATTATCCGGTTGGCGGAATTCCTGCATACGAAAAATACCAGCGACTGGGCAATCCAAATCTAAAACCTGAATTATCGAAAGAATTCGAAATCGGAACCGATTTACGGTTTTTCTCAAACCGGTTTGGTGTCGACCTTTCCTACTATCAGAAAACAACCACCGATCTGATCATGCTGGCCAACATTGCAGCCTCATCGGGTTACCGCGAAATCACCTCGAATCTGGGGCAGATTTCAAACGATGGAATTGAGCTGATGGTAAATGTTACTCCGGTAAAAACCCACAATTTCAGCTGGGACTTTATTTACCTGTACAACAAATCCAACATGGTTCTCGATGAATTATCCGAAGAACTGGGTGTTTCGGAATACCTGATCAATTCGGCATATGAAGCGGAATTTGTGGCAATTCCCGGTGAACAGCTGGGGATGTACCGGATTCCGGATTACAAGTATTCGCCGGATGGGAAAATTATTGTTGGCGATAACGGTTTGCCGGTTGAAGGTGATAAAATTCTTGCCGGATCATCGGTTCCGGATTTTAACATGTCGTTTACCAATAACATCACGTTCAAAGGATTCAAATTTTCATTCCTGATTGATTATCAGAAAGGCGGACTGATGTATTCCAATACGGCAGGTGCAACCTACTGGTCGGGAAATAACGAACAATCCACCACCAACGACCGTCGCCCGTGGATCATCCCGAATACCGTTACCGAAGTAAAAGATATGGAAGGAAATGTAACCGGTTACCTGGAAAATACCACTCCGGTAGTCGACAACTGGCACGAATACTATTCGCAGAACACCAATAAGCCATTCGAAAGCTCAAGACTTATTCCACGAACCTTCATCAAACTGCGCGAAGTGTCACTCTCCTACCGGTTCAGCAAACCAATGCTCGAAAGAACATTCCTGTCATCAGCAAATGTATCTGTATTCGGAAGGAATTTATTCCTGTGGACTCCGGCAAAAAACAGTTATGTCGACCCGGAAACAACAACCTGGGATAACGACATTGAAGGTTTATTCGGTGAATTTAACGGTGCCCCGGGCGTGCGCACGTATGGTCTGAAATTAGACTTAACCTTTTAAATGACGAATAGTATGAAAAAAATTTCAATGATATTAAGCCTCGTCCTGCTTTTATCTTCCTGCGATAAATTCCTGGACATTAACGAAAATCCGAACTACCCGACTGATGTATCGGATGAATTGCTGCTTACCTCTTCCATTGCGGCCGTCACCAATGTGTATGCGGCCGACTGGGGACTGATTGGTTCTTTCTGGTCGCAGCACTGGGCACAGAACAATACCTCTTCGCAGTATAAAATCTACGAATCGTATGCCATAAGCAGCAACACGAATGTGATCGAACGTTCGTACCGGGCCATGTTCGTCGACGGATTGAGCGATAACGAAATCTTCCTGAAGAAAGTTGAAGCCAACGAAAACTGGGGCGCCTACCTGATGGGAGCGGTTATTAAAGCCTACGGTTTTCAATACCTGGTCGATATGTACGGAAACGTTCCGTACAGTGAAGCATTTCTGGGTGCGGAGAAATTAAACCCGGTGATTGACAAAGGCGATAAAGTGTACGAATCGATTTATAACTTGTTAAAAACTGCCTTATCCAAAGATGTCTCCAAATTTGTTCCTGAAAACTATGAATTAAACGACATCATTTTTCAGGGGAATATCGGCGACTGGGCAGCCTTTGCACAATCGCTGCGTCTGCGGATATTGTTGCGTCAGTTCAGTGCCAACACGGCTTTCGCCACTTCAGAAATAACACAATTACTGGCTGATATGGAAGCCGGCGACATTTACCTGCTCGATAAAGATGCGGCCGTCACCAATTTTGAGGATGCCGACAGCAAATCGAATCCATTGTACGAAAGCGACCAGCGGCAGCTAAATACAACCAACAATTTAAAAGCCTGCGCAACATTTACTTCCTATCTGGGAGCGAATGCCGATACACGTATTGAAAGTTTATTCAGACCTGTCGCCGGTAATTATTATGGATTGGTGCCCGGTTCATACAACGTGCCATCCACCGAGTTTGAAGCACCGACCTTAATTGCCTCCCCGATCCTTACGGCAACCATGCCCGTTTACTGGATGACTTATGCGGAGTCGGAACTGTTAATTGCTGAAGCATATTTGAGACTGGGCAATGTCGAAATGGCAAAAGCATATTACGAAAGTGGGGTAACCGAATCATTTTCACGCATGGGTGCCGAAATGGGTGATTTATTGACCGGGGTTTATGCATTTCCTGAAACCGGATTTAATAATCAGCTGAAAGCGATTATCATGCAGAAATGGGTCGATGCAGCCGATGGAGGCCGCGGACTTGAATCACACATCGAACGTGTCCGCACCGGATATCCCGAAGAATCAACCATCAGCAGCCAAATTTACACAGGCTACATTTTGCCGGATAATTATATCCCAGGAACATTGATATACAGCAAAAAAGGAACAACCGGCGGAATTTTACCCCGGAGATTTCCTTATCCCGACAGCGAATTGAATTTTAACTCGAATGCTGCAGAATACAAGGCATTATCCGATGCCGATGTGATTTTACAAAAAGTATGGTGGAATAAATAAACTAATCAGACATGAAAATTCTAAAATATTTAAGCCTTGTACTGTTTCTTTCAGCCATCCTTTCGTCCTGCGAAAAGGAATATGAAAGTCACATTACAAAAGTAACTCCAGCACCGGTTATGGAACTGATCGGGGACAATCCAATTGTTCTGTTTAAAGGAACGCCGTATGTCGATCCGGGCATTCATGCCATGCAAATTGTGGGAACCGACACCACTGAACTGACCTATACCATCGAAAATGAGGTAAAAGTGGATATTCCGGGTTCTTACAAATTGTTCTATAAAGTACTGAATTCTGAAAATGTTCCTTTTTACATCAGCAGACGAGTGAATATCGTAAGCTTTACCGGATATGATGTGTTCGAAATCCCGGCTGGAACCTACGACGGAATCAGGGTTAACCGGGGTAAAGGTGGAACGGTTCAGATTAACAAACTGGCTCCGGGAGTTTACCAGATCAGCGATTTACTTGCCGGTTATTACGACCAGTATGTTGGATATGGCCCGGAAACAGCCGCTCCTGCCATCCTGGTAATCAGCGAAGACGGCAGTATACGGTCCGAATTGGGAACGACAGCCGCATGGGGCGAAGTCGTCGGAACAAACTTTGTCTTCAATACAGCCACGAATGTGCTGACTTTTAAGGCGACCATCGTGTCAGCAAGTTTTTCATTCGATGTACAATTTACACTTCAATAAAAGAGCTATGAAAAAACAAATAATCATACTATTCGCACTGTTTGGCCTGTTCTTTTCATCCTGTGACAAGAAAGCCGAATACATCGAAATAGATTCGCAGGTTGTGGAAGCTGCCGGCGAATGGTGGATCAAATTTTCGAAAACCGGCTATGAAACCGGCTACATCAAAGTTCTGACCTTCAATACGGCAGCCGACCTGGCCACCGAAATGTGGATTTCGGATAACGGGAAATGGAAGGGTATCAAATTTAAATGCCCCGTCGACATTCCTACACTTTCATTCGGAGGCAATAATCTGCCAAATACAAATTCGGCCAACACTGTTACCGTTCAAAATGGTAAAATCACGAAAAATGGCGGATCATCGACTTCAGGAGTGGTAACCGATAAAATCTATTTTGAACTTGAATTAAGCAGCGAACCCGGTGTTTTGTACAAAGCCGAAGGGACTCGTAAAACCGGATTTGTTGAAGATGAACATTAAATTAGCGGTTTTTTAATCTTTGGTCGGATTGTATTCAAAATGAGGTTTTCTTGTAAAAGTCAGCCTCATTTATTTTTTAAAAAGGCAGATCAATCCAACCAGCATTCATCAAAAACAACTCGAACTGATTGGGACAAGAATCTGCTGTATGGGGATATTTTCGCTGATAATAACCTGCATTTTTTATCCGGAAGTTCCGTTTACCAGTCAAAAATGGTTGTTCGCAGAAAATAAAATTCAGGAACTTCCGAATTGGCTAAATTTAGTTGTACAAACACATAACGCGATTTTTTTCATGATAGAAATTAACAGCATCTAATTCATCCCTTAATTCCGGTATGTGTTTTCACAGCCCTATAATTAATTGTAAAGGCATCAAACCACCGAAACCCCCTTCGGTGGTTTTTCATTTTTTCAGGAAAAAGCAAAAAAAAGCCCTCCGGAAACCGAAGAGCTTTCTATATAGCATTCTAAATCAAATCGATTAGTCGGCCAGATTGTAACGGTAGAAGGCAGTAACAGTCAAACCTTTATCCTGGCTGGTCAAAAATTCCTGAACAGACTGTTTGTTTTCTTTGATGAAAGCCTGGTTCAATAATGTGCTTTCTTTAAAGAATTTAGCCAAAGCACCCTGAGAAATTTTATCCAACATTGCTTCAGGTTTTCCTTCCTGACGGAATTTTTCCTTGGCAATTTCCAATTCTTTTGCAACTACTTCAGCAGGAACTGAATCTTTGTCAACAGCAACAGGATTCATTGCAGCTACCTGCATCGCTACATCTTTTGCAACCTGTGCATCAACGGTGCCTTTATTGAATCCAACTAAAGTCGACAATTTATTTCCCGGGTGAATGTAAGCTACAACGCTTTCAGCATCCAGTTTTGCGAAGAATGGCAAGTCCAGTTTTTCACCAATTACACCGGTTTGTTCGATGACATGGTTTTCAACGGTACGGCCGTCCAACATCAATCCTTTTACTGTTTCCAGATCAGCTGCATTGCTGGCAATGGCTGCATCCAGAATACGTTCAGCAAAAGCTACGAAAGCTTCATTTTTTGCAACGAAGTCAGTTTCACAGTTCAAAACGACCAGCGCTCCTGATTTGCCTGACTCATAAACTTTTGCCAGAACTACACCTTCAGTAGCCTCACGGTCAGCTCTTTTGCTGGCAACGAGTTTACCTTTTTCTCGGATAATATCAATGGCACGGTTAAAATCGCCGTCTGCATCAGCCAAAGCTGTTTTACAATCCATCATACCTGCGCCGGTTGCTTTACGCAACTTCATTACATCTGCTGCACTAATTCCCATAATATATTTATTTAATGGTTGTTGAACGATTATGCATCAATTTCATCATCCTGATCATCGTCGTCAAGATCCTCATCTTCGTCGTCGATGTCTTCTGATAAATCGCTGTCGTCAGCAACTTTTACTTTTTTACGTTTAACTTTTGTTTCTTTAACATCACCATCTTTTTCGCGTTCCACTTTGCGTTCCGAAAGTCCTTCGCGAATAGCGTCAGTCATCACTTTTACAATCAGTTCAATTGATTGTGATGCATCATCGTTTGCAGGGATTACGAAATCAACCTCATCCGGATTCGAGTTGGTATCTACCATGGCAAATACAGGAATTCCAAGACGTTTGGCTTCACGAACTGCGATTTTCTCTTTCAATACATCTACGATGAAAAGAGCTGCAGGAAGACGGGTTAAATCAGAAATACTTCCGAGCATTTTCTCCAATTTGGCACGTTGACGGCTAATCTGAAGTTTTTCGCGTTTCGAAAGGTTATCCCAGCTACCGTCTCTGCCCATTTTGTCGATAGTTACCATTTTCTTCACCGCTTTGCGGATAGTCGGGAAATTGGTAAGCATACCACCAGGCCAGCGTTCAGTAACGTAAGGCATGTTAACGCCACTCACCAAATCAGCAACGATGTCTTTGGCTTGTTTTTTTGTGGCTACGAATAAAATTTTGCGGCCCGATTTTGCAATTGATTTCATTGCATCGGCAGCCTCGTCGATTTTAACGACTGTTTTTTGAAGATCAATGATGTGGATTCCGTTTTTCTCCATGAAAATAAACGGAGCCATGTTTGGATTCCACTTTCTTTTCAAGTGTCCAAAGTGAACACCTGCATCCAATAAGTCCTGAAAATTTGTTCTTGGCATCTTTTTACTTTTTTAAAAAATATCTCCTGAAAAGCAATTGCAGAGTAGCCCCAATCTGACAAAGACGGGAGTCTAAGCAATTTAGATCCATAGTAGAATATTTTTGTATTAAAAATACTAACGTTTTGAAAACTGGAATCTTTTGCGTGCTTTTGGCTGACCTGGTTTTTTACGTTCAACCTCACGTGGATCTCTGGTCAGGAATCCGGCAGCTTTTAAAGCTGAACGATATTCAGGATTGATTTCGATCATGGCACGTGAAATGCCTAAACGTAATGCTTCAGCCTGGCCAGTAATACCACCACCGTCAAGATTGACATTGATGTCGTACTGTCCATTCACACCTAACAGATTCAACGGTTGCAAAACAACATACTGAAGGATTCCGGTAGGAAAATAATCTTTCAAATCACGGTCATTAATAGTGATTTTTCCTTTGCCTTCGCTTACATAAACTCTGGCAACCGCAGTTTTCCTACGACCTAACGTGTTTACTACTTCCATTAGTTACTATTTAATTGTATTTAAATCAATTACTTTTGGGTTCTGTGCTTCCTGTTTGTGCTCTGAACCAACATACACTTTCAGGTTTCCATAGATTTTACTTCCCAATCGGTTTTTTGGCAACATACCTTTTACTGCTTTTTCAATCAGTCTTTCTGGATATTTAGCCAACAATTCAGCAGGAGTCTGTTCGCGCTGTCCACCTGGATAACCAGAATAGCTCAAATAAATTTTGTCATTCAGTTTGTTACCTGTCAAACGAACTTTTTCTGCATTGATGATAACTACATTATCACCGCAATCAACATGAGGGGTAAAACTTGGTTTGTTTTTTCCTCTCAGAATTTTGGCAACTTTACTGGCCAAACGTCCAAGTACCACATCAGTAGCATCAACCAAAACCCACTCTTTTGTTACCGTAGCTCTATTGGCTGAAACGGTTTTGTAACTTAGTGTATCCACTTGTTTAATTTTAATAAATTAATCACTAACTCGCATCATTTTAAAAATCAACAGCTTAGAGCCTCCACAGTTATCAACCCGGAATTGTTGATAAGTTTTATACTCCAAACATTTTCAGTCATTTACAACAACTGCAAGTACGGACAATAATCGGGACTGCAAAAGTATTTTCTTTTTTCCGAATATGCAACACTAAAACGAACAGATATCGAAAATTAACCTAAAGATTTTCAAAGCATAATCGACTGGATTTACCGTGTTGTTCTGAACGAAGCATCAGAAAAGGAAATTTTTGATTCGATTCACTGAAACAGACATCCGGAAATTCAGGTCTGCTTTTCGATCCGGTCATTCAGATTTCCGGAGCTTAAATAATCCTCTTCCTGCTATCAATTCATTTCATAAAACTCACCATTCATGACAAAAAGTGGTTAGTTCACGAACATTCAGCCACTAAACCCGGGCAACTGCCAACAGATTATTTTATATTCGGGATTCAAACCTGTAACCTGACTGACTATACGGTTGGTATCCGGTCGAAACAATTACCTATTCAAAAAAAACTATGAAAATTATCCTGAAACAAATTAATCTCGCCCTTTTGGTTTCGGCTTCTGTCTTTCTGGTTTTTGGCCTTATGTTTTTGGCTGTTGGATACGAACAAATGTCATCAGACACCCTGATTTTGACCGCTGTTGCTTTCCCTGTGTTTCTAGCTTTAAAAGGCATCGAATTTATGATGGACAATCAAACAAAAAAGGCATTTCTGGCTTTGGTAATTTTTTTGTTCATTTGTTTGTTATCCATCATTTTTGTTTTTGTGTAAACGCAATGATTCCGCTGTTTTTTCGTTTAGATTTGTAGTTTTTACAGCAAATTGGTCTGAATGAAGAATCGTTTACCCCGTTTCAATTTAAAATCATCACAAATCTACGTTGGCCTGCTGCTGGCTATGGCCATTAGCTTATCCATGTCGAAAGCTTTGATGAGTATCTTTACCGGGGCTCTGATGCTGAACTGGCTGATCGAAGGACAGTTCGCACTGAAACTACAGCGATTGAAAGAGCACAATTCCGTTCTTCTCTTTATTTCCGTATTTCTGATCTATCTCATCGGTTTACTATGGTCGAATAGCATGAAATGGGGCATGCACGATTTGAAAATTCAACTTCCATTATTGATATTGCCCTTGGTTATTGGGACTTCCGGAGCATTAAATTACCGGCAGATAAAAACAATTGTGTATGTTTTTGTTGCGGGAGTCGTTCTGGCATCATTCTGCAGCATCTGGGTTTGGCTTGGTTTCTCCGGAAAAACCATTCAGAATCCGCGCGAGATTTCACTGTTTATTTCGCACATCCGCTTTGCACTGTGGATCAACATCGCCATTTTTTCGCTGGGCTGGTTTTTACAAAATTCTGAAAAGAAAAGTATCGTTGAGAAATCAACTTTGGCTTTAGCCATCATCTGGCTCAGTTTATTCCTGATTATCCTGAAATCAGCGACCGGCTGGATCGTTTTTCTGATTGTGATCACCGCAGTACTATTCTATTATATTCTGCACCTGAAAAGTTATGGCTGGAGAATCGCATTGCTGGGAATCCTGATTACCATTTTCCTGATACCAGCAGCTTACATTGCTCATGTGGTTAACCAGTTTTATTCCGTAGAAAAAATTGACAAAGAAATTGTTCTCGAAAAAACCAGTCTTGGAAATTTATATCAGCACGATTTTAATAACCAACAGCTCGAGAACGGACATTATACGTTTTACTACCTGAATGAAGATGAATTGCGCGAGGCCTGGAATAAACGAAGTGCCATCAACTACGACAGCACTTCAACTTCAGGATATAACCGTTTTATTCTGATTCGTTACCTCACTTCAAAAGGATTCAGGAAAGACGCCGAAGGTTTGGCAAAGCTTGACGACCACGACATCCGGAACATTGAAAACGGAATGACCAATTACCGCTTCGAAAATCCGTTCTCGTTTTACAACCGAATTTACCAGATTGTGTGGGAACTCGACATGTACCGGAAAGGCGGCGATCCATCGGGCCATTCGGTAACACAGCGGCTCGAATATTATAAAATGGCCCTGCAGATTATTGGCGAACATTTCTGGTTTGGCAACGGTACCGGTGGCTATTTCCAGGCTTATCAGGAAAAATATGATCAGAATAAATTCTTTCAGGACCCCGATTACCGGCAACGTTCGCATAACATGTTCCTGAGTTACTGGATCGATTTCGGAATCATCGGCCTGGTCTACATCTGTTTCGCGCTGATTACTCCGGTCTTTTGGGAACACAAAACCAAAAGTTTCCTCCTGATCATTTTCCTGCTTGTCATTTTCATATCGTTCCTGAACGAAGACACCCTGAACAACCACGATGCGATCACCTTTTTCTCGTTCTTTTATCCGTTGTATTTATATTCGAAACATGAAAAACCAAAGGATTTGTATACAAAAGATACTGAAACAAGTTCAGTATGACGCTCCCAACCTGGACTTGAATTTTGGAACTTGGAATTATGAATAACCGTCTTTCTCTTGAATTTTTCCTGCGCGATGTTCTGGAAGTCGCTCCTGCCCTACTCCGCAAAAATCTGGTTCGCCAATTCGAAGATGGCCGGATTGAACGCTTCCGGATTACCGAAGTTGAAGCTTACCGCGGGACTGAAGACCTGGCCTGCCATGCCAGTAAAGGACGAACACCACGCACCGAAATCATGTTTCAGGAAGGTGGAACCGTGTACGTTTACCTGATTTACGGAATGTACTGGCTGCTGAATATCGTAACCGGACCTGATGGAGATGCCTCTGCAGTCCTTATCCGTGGAATCGAAAACATTTCAGGTCCCGGTCGTGTTGGGCGCGAACTTCAGCTCGACAAATCATTCTATGGCGAAAATCTGATCACATCTGAACGAATCTGGATAGAAGATGCTGAACCGATTTCAGAATTTAAAACCTCGAAACGAATTGGGGTTGATTATGCCGGTGAGGAATGGGCTGGAAAACTGTGGCGATTTTACATTTAATTGGGCAGGGATTCCATCTTTCAAAAAGAGATGGAATCCTTCGTTAATTTAAGTTTTTTGTTAAACAACATTAAAACACTGAATCGGTATATTTTATTTAATATATTAGCATAATCAATGCTCCTGTAAACTTAACTTCAAAAGCAGATCAATTTATGAAATTTCTACCCCGATTAATTTCTGTCTTCCTTTTAGTATTTTCTTTTTATCCGGCATTCTCACAGCAAATCGAAAGCCTTCACAGTATTAAAGCCGGGATTCCCAGCATTACCTACAGTTATGAACATGCACTGGGAAAACAGTTTACCATTAATATGGAAGCAGGTGCAACTTGGGGTTTTCAAAGTTCCCCCAATAGTTTTAAAATTCTTGCCAATCCCATTTTCCAAGTTGAACCCAGGATTTATTACAATGTCAAAAAACGGTTCGATCGAGGCAAGTTTTTAAATAATTCGGCGAGTTTCTTTAGCCTCAATTCAGGTTTTACTTTCGCTACCGACTATCGATCTCATAGTTTATTTATTGTGCCTAAATGGGGTTTTCGCAGAACCATGGGTAAACATTTCATCTTCGAGGCTCAAATAGGTGGCGGGTTATGGGTCGGACCTAACTCTCATCGATTTAATCCAGCGCTTGACTTCAAATTCGGTTATGTATTTTAACCGATTCCAAATGATGTACTCAAAAATAATCGGGCTTAAAAGCCATTTCCGGATAAAAAATATTTTAGTATTCCTTTTAATTCTAATTGTCGGAAACGCTTTCTCTCAAAAATTCGTGGTTAACGGCTATGTCAAAGATTCTTCTTCGGGCGAATCGCTGCCTTATGCCAACGTTTATTTCGTGCAGCTTTCAACAGGTGTTGCAGCCAATCAATACGGTTATTTTAGCGGGATTGTCAATTCAGGGAATCTCGAAATGGTCGTTTCCTTTGCGGGTTATAAATCGGAAATCGTAAAACTAAACCTGCAAAGTGATACCACACTGAACATCTATTTGGACGCACCATCGATTGAAGAAGTCACGGTTTTGGGAAATCAGGCTTCGAATGTCGGAAACGGACTGAACCGCAGCTCTATACCGATGTCGCGCATCAAAGAAATGCCGCCATTCCTGGGCGAATACGATATCATCAAAGCGCTCGCATTAACTCCTGGCGTATCCAGTGGCACCGATGGAAGTTCAAGTCTTTTTGTCCGTGGTGGTTCATCCGATCAAAACCTCATTTTACTTGATGGCGCAACCATTTACAGCAATTCGCACTTATTTGGTTTTATTTCGGTGTTTAATCCTGAAGCTGTTTCTCATGTCGAGTTATTCAAAGGAAATTTCCCGGCGCGTTACGGAGAACGATTATCTTCGGTACTTAACATTACCATGAAGGAAGGTAATACACAAAAAAACGAAACCAGCATGACCGTTGGCCCCATCAGCTCCCAAATCACCAATCAGGGCCCGCTGATCAAAGGGAAAGCTTCCTATCTGCTATCCGGAAGAGCAACCTATACTTCACTGATAACTCTGCCGCTTTACTTCATTATTGGTAAGAACGACGCCATGTTTAGTTACCTGATGTACGACTTGAACGCCAAAGTGAATTACACGTTTAACGAAAAGGAAAAACTTTTTCTGAGTGTTTATTCAGGAAACGATTTTTGGTACGCGATAGATAAAGAAAACACAAAACGGACAAGTGTTGGGTTGAACTGGGGAAATACTACAGCAAGTCTTCGCTATACCAGGCAGTTTCACAACCGGCTGTTTTCAGTTTCACAACTAACCTACAATCGGTTCAACTTTAATTACAAAATAAGCGATGAGTCACTCACAAAACCCGCCGAATACGAACCTTCATCAGCATCAACCGGTTCGAAAGTATCTGATTTTACTGCCCGGCAACGCTTCGAAATTGCTACCGGTGTGCGAAATTCAATGGTTTTTGGTTTCGATTTGGCCAATCAGGTTTTTTATCCTGATTATTACAAGCTTAAAAATATAAATCTCGGAACAAACCTTCCTGAAAGCAGAAATAATCGTTACCAGTTCTTTTCAGCATCGGCCTATATCGAAGACAAATATCAGGTAAACAACTGGCTTGGCCTGAATGGCGGATTAAGATATTCAAGCCAAATATTAAAAGACATCACCTATCATTCGCTTGAGCCACGCATTTCAGCCGAGGCAAAAACAACCAGTGACATCAATTTTAGCCTGGCCTACAGTCGCATGAGCCAGCCTGTTTTTCAACTTACCAATACCGGGCAAGGCCTCCCTCTGGATGTTTGGGCGCCGGTAACCAACAACTTAAGTCCATCAAAGGCCAATCAATGGTCGGCTGGTGTACGAAAAGACTTAAAGTCGTTTCCGGTTTCGGTACAGGCAGAAATCTACTATAAACAAATGTCAGGATTAATCGATTACAACCAGGGTGTTTCGTTTGTGACCAATGTTTCGAAAAGCTGGGAACAAAATATTGTTCAAAACGGCATCGGAAAATCGTATGGCTTTGAACTGCTGGTGAGTAAAACCACCGGAAAACTGAATGCCTGGGTTGGTTATACACTGGCCCGCAATTACCGCAAATTCGAACAAATTAATGACGGGCAATGGTACTTGGCAAGATTCGACCGCACTCACGATTTTGAAACCACTATGGCTTATAAAATTAATTCAAAATGGAAATGCTCGATGAATTTTGTTTATAATACGGGTCAACCTGCTACATTGGCAACTACTATACATGAAGATCTATTTGGCACCAGAATTCCGGTTTATACCAGCCGGAACAACCTTCGTATGCCAGACTACCACCGGATGGACGTCTCCTTTTCGAAAGAATTTCTGACCAGAAGGAAGAAGCATCCGGCAACAATTTCAATTGGAGCTTATAATTTGTATAGCCGCATTAACCCTTTCTACGTCACTTTAGACAATTTTAAAAGCTTTGGAGTAAGGGATAATACTGGCAATTCCCTTGGTTATGTATCGAGATACAAATCGGGTACCCTGTTTGGTATCGTGCCGTTCATCAATTATTCAGTAAAATTTTAGTATGGTCAGAAAATATATTCAGCTTTTGTTGTTTACAATCTTGCTCGTTTCGTGTACGAAGTATATTGAATACTCGCCGCCTTATGAGGGTGACAAAATCGTTATTAACGGCTATATTAGTCCAACTGAAGGAGCGAAAATCAAGATAACCCATTCCATCAATCCGGTTGGAAATTATTTATGGGCCGATTCCTTACTGATAAAAGATGCTTCTGCCGCCCTTTATGAAAACGGAATAAAATTGATTGATCTAAAATATGGAGGAAAAGGCTATTATGGTCTCCCGGATTCACCAACAGTCAATCTCATAGCAGGTCATAAATATAAATTGGTTGTTCAATCTGAACTTTATGGAAAAGCGGAATCGGAAGAAATTACATTGCCTGAACAACCTGTAATAAATGACTTTAAATTCGGGGAAACCGTTAAAATATATGGAGTTGAATATGGGATATTTTCTTTTTCAATTTCGGAACCCAATAAAAAGGACACCTATTTTTTACTTGATGCGGTTACAAAGAATAACGAATCCCTGTTTTTTAGACGCTACCCATGGAAGGATGGTGAGATTTATTTCGAAAGTTGCCAAGCATATATAGGGGTTTTGAGTGTTTACAGCAACGAATGTGGATTTACGAATCAAGAACACAGTTACGCTCTGCAGATAAAATATTATGACAGGAACTCTAACTATTATTATAAACCAATAATTATCAGGATTGGTACCGTAAGCCGTGAGTTGTACGAATATGCCAAAAATTACAGTCAGTTAGAAGGTATTGAATTAGGTTTTGCAGAACCACCTATCCTGAAATCGAATATTAAAGGGGGATATGGCCTGCTATACGGGTCAAACATTGTGAGCTACAATATTGAACTTCCATAATTTTGTTTTTAGTTGGTTAATGGTCAAATAGTCAAAACCTTTTTACCAAAAAATCCTGATTAATCACCAAATAGTACCCAAAAGCAAACGAGAATTTGGTGGTCAGTAAATCGTAAAGGGCCTCTCCCTGAAAGGCAAATTCGATGTCTTTCAGAATATGTTGTTTCATCATGTAATTGAAGGCTACCTGAGAACGGTTGGTTTGCGAAAGATTAATATCACGGTCAGAGATTGACATATAAATCCGTTTCCCATACGGAGCGATATACTGGTAGGCATTCCAGTAGTCGAATGAAAATTTACCGAAACGGGTATCACCGGCCAAAGTTACTGAATAGCCATGACCATTATCGTAGCCATAAGGAGCCGGGCCATCCGGACATTCGTAACCCACAAAATGAAAATTCAGATCGACATTCTTCAGAAACTGATCGCCGACTTTTAAATTCGTTTCCAGACCGGTCGCGTAATTGTAATGGGTTACCACACCCAGCGGACTTGAATCTATCTCACCACCCTGATGATAAACAAGCAACTGAATCGGTATTTTTACTGTTGCCATCGAATTGGAATAAGGCTGAACCCGGCCACTCAACCCGAAAGTAAAATGTTCCTGATACGGATCGCCAGGCAAGATAAACTGCTCCCAGCTCATCCAGTTCTGCATCTCAAAAAATTTTGAATCGTAGAGAAATTGAACGCCTTCGCGTGGTGCGTCGGTCATCATGCGCTCGGGTTCCCAGAGTTGTTTCACCAGTCCCTGATTTTGATTCAGGTTTAAGTTTCCGAAAACAGCCTTCATCTTCGGAAACATCTGGTATTCGGCCGAAAACCAGGGGCGCACAATGGTAAAATCGTTGCGGCTGTGGTAGCGCAGAAAATGTCCACCCACATCCACTTTCAATTTTTCGGAAAACGCATAGCTCAGTTTGGGGCGCACCCAGGCACCTGTCCAGGTGTAGCCATCCACGATATCGCCCATCCATTCGGTATTGTGAAAAAAGCTCATGCTCTCGAACCTGAAATCCAGTGTTTTTACATCTGCGCTATCAAGAGATTTGTAAAAATGGTTCAGGTCCGTCAAAGTCTGGCCATTCAATTGAGCAACTGATAAAATCAGGAAGAGTATCGATATAATTTTTTTCATTGTTTCTGATTCAGTCTTATCATTTGGTTTAATGTCCCGAAATTAAGCAATCCCCTTTGCTCCCGATAAAATCGGGACGGGCAATCTGCTATAGCTGACGGGCTGCAATAATACATTTCGTTTAAATCTGAACTCATTCCGTCCGAAAATAGATTTTCATTCTCATAAATATTTCTGTGCGGACGGGATTGTTTATCCATTATAATCCGATGATTAAAGCAATATCCTTTGCCGTCTGCTTTAGCTGACGGATTGGATTGAATTGCATTTAATTCTTCTTCGGAAGAATAAACCGGTCGTACAAAAATAACAGAACGACCGCACTTAAGGCCACCGAAGTATATAAAACCCAGATGGTATTTGGGTGATAATTGTTCCAAAGAAAGTCGGTTAATTGCTGCTGGGTCAGGTTCATCTGCCGGGCAGCTTCGTTGAAATAATCAGTTTTGGTAAACGAATCGCTGATTTCAGGAACCGACAAACCACGTTTTAAAACTTCGGATTTCAGGATGAAAAGTTTGTCCGCAATTTTTTCATACGGAGCTCCCGACAAAAATCCGGCAATCTGATGACCAAGTGCAATGGGTAAAAACGAAGATCCCATGTACAAGGCTTTTTTATCCGGAGGGGCAATGCTTCCAACATATTCGGTGTATTTTGGTGAACTGCTCATTTCTCCCAGTCCGAAAACCAATAAACCTAAAAGAATGATCCATCCGCTCTGAAAAGAAAACATCATTCCCAGACCTGCTGCAAAAACAAACGTACCAAACATCATGGCATGCAGTGGTCGAAAACGCATGACAAAAGCGGAAACCATGATCTGAAAAACAATGATAAAGAACGAATCCATACTGGTAATTGTCAGTGCTGTAATAGTTCCGGCTTCTGTTCCAATCGATTTAGCCAGCCAGGGCGAAACAGCATAAATCCCATTATAAATAGTGGCTGTATTGACCCATTCATCCACAAAATTCGGAAACGTATAATACAGCTGGTTAAAAGCTGACCAAAATACGGACATGATCAAAAGAAAAACAGCATACCGCCAATTGGTCAGGGTGATGTAAATATTTTTAAACGCCTGAAGTATCGAATCCAACAAACTTCCCTTTTTAACTTCCCTTTCAAATTCGTTAAAGAACAATAAGGTAATCAGCATATTTATCGCGATGGAAACTATTGACAGCAGAAATACAAAATTCCAGCCCTTCCCCAATACAATCCCTGCTACAAACGGTCCGAGAAATCCGCCAATATTCACCATCATGTAAAAGATACCAAATCCGATTGATGCAGTTTCTGCATTTGTTGTTTTTGAAATTGTAGCCGAAATAATGGGTTTAAAAAATGCCCCACCGACACAAATCCAGATAAACGAAACGAAAACCATTTCGAAACTTTGAAATTGCTGGATCATGTAAAAACCCGACATATAAAGGATAAAGGCCAGAAACAAAACTCTTTTGTATCCAATTTTATCTGCAATAGCTCCGGTTATAATCGGTAAAAGATAGAGCAACATGGAACCGGTTCCCATGATAATTCCTTTTTCAGCCGGTGAAAAACCCATCGCTCCTGTTTCCTTCGAACCGACCAGGAACAAACCAAATCCCAGGTAGAAACCATACCAGGCATAGCGTTCAAACAGTTCGATGATATTCGCAATCCAGAATAAGGAAGGGTATCTTTTAAAAATAGCAAGTTTCGACATGAATCGTTATTTTAAATAAGGACGACTAAAGTAGTAAAAAATAGGAAAGAGATAACTCCTGAAAAATACATCAAGCTGCAGTAGACTGTTATTGATAAAAACAAAGCGTTTTTAAGGATACAAACTTCCGTGTTTAAGAATAATTAACGAAATGGAGCAAAACGTAAGCCGATAAAAACAAAGGTTTTACTATTTTTGTTGTTCAGTTACAGAATCAGAGGCCATGAAACAATTTTTGCGATAAACCACGGTTTACCTCCCGTTATTCATCCCCCACGATTCAGAAATAATAATTAACAACACTTAGAGATGAAATTTTCCAGAACCAAAAAGGCAGCAATTGTACTAGTTGGAATATTTGTTTTTGCAATCAGCTTTTACAGTTTCAAACAAGACGATAAGAACTTTCAGATCGCCAAGAACCTCGATATTTATTACACGCTTTTCAGGGAACTGAACTTGTTTTACGTCGACGATATCGATGCCGGCAAACTGGTTAAAACAAGCATCGATAAAATGCTCGAGTCACTTGATCCGTACACCAATTACATTCCTGAAGACGACATCGAAGATTTCCGGTTCATGACTACCGGTGAATATGCCGGAATTGGTGCCCTGATCAGTAAACAGAAAAATAAAATCGTTATATCCGAACCATACGAAGGATTTCCGGCAATGAAAGCCGGGTTAAAAGCCGGTGACGAACTGTTGGAAGTTGCCGGGAAATCGACAGAAAATTTATCCACTTCGGATGTCAGCAGCTTACTGAAAGGACCTGCCGGTAAAACGGTGACAGTCAAAATTCAGCGCTACGGCCAAAAGAAACCAATGGACATTGATATTGTCCGCGA
The DNA here is from genome assembly GCA_049277435.1 of Prolixibacteraceae bacterium. GTDB lineage: Bacteria > Bacteroidota > Bacteroidia > Bacteroidales > Prolixibacteraceae > Aquipluma. Next base: position 4,804 of record JBASYJ010000228.1, on the reverse strand, counting down.
AAAAATCCAAATCGACCCGGTACCCTATTACGGCATGATCGACAAGGAAACCGGTTACATCCGCCTTTCGAATTTTACAGTGGATTGTACCGAACGTGTAAAAATGGCTTTGATTGAACTGAAAGAAAAACAGGGCGCCAAATCTTTGGTTCTGGATTTACGTTCGAACCCGGGAGGATTGCTGATCGAAGCAGTACGAATTGCCAATCTGTTTGTACCCAAAGGTCAGGAGATTGTAAGCACACGGGGTAAAGTAAAACAGTGGGATAAAGTATATACTGCAACAGAAAATCCGGTTGACACCATCATTCCGATTACTGTTCTGGTCAACCGCGGATCAGCTTCGGCATCCGAGATTGTGGCCGGGGCCATTCAGGATCTCGACCGTGGAATCATTATCGGAACCCGTACCTTCGGCAAAGGATTGGTACAAACCACCCGCGACCTGAGCTACAACGCGAAACTAAAAATCACCACTGCCAAATATTACATTCCCAGCGGACGGTGCATTCAGGCGCTCGATTATACACACCGCAACGAAGATGGGTCGGTGGGTGTTGTGCCAGATTCTCTGATCTCGCAATACAAAACAAAAAAAGGACGCATCGTATTTGATGGTGGCGGAGTAGTGCCCGATGTAAAAGTTGAGGATGAAACTCTGAGCAATTTATCGGTAAACCTGGTTACCCAATCTGTTATTTTCGATTATGCAACCTATTTCAACAGTAAAACCGAAACGATTGCCGCTCCGGAAGAATTTAAAATATCTCCTGAAATTTATGCCGATTTTGTAAAGTTTGTCAAAACTCAGGATTTTAAATACGAATCGAAAACCGAGCAGGAACTGGATCAACTGATGGAAGTTGCTAAAAAGGAAAAATACTACGACATCTCGAAAGAAGAATTTGAGAAACTGAAAGTTCATCTGGGGCACAACCTCGATCAGGACCTGGAACATTTTAAACCTGAAATACATGAATTATTGACCGATGAAATCGTTTCGAGGTATTTTTACCAAAAAGGCGCAATTAAATCGTCATTACGCGACGACCAGGATGTAGTTAAAGCAATCGAGATGCTTCACAAACCTGATGCCTTTGCCGCCATTTTTGAAGCCGGAAGAATTATTAAATCAAATTAATTTCAGGATTAAATGCTAAAGAATAAGCCCGGTAAAGTTGACTTTACCGGGCTTATTCTTTATTGGTTTATCGATCCTACATTCCAAAAATCGACGGATACATGATTGCCAGAACGAGTGTTGCAACAACCAAAATTCCCAATCCGATAAAAAACAGAATGACTCCTATTTTGTATCGTTTATTTGATTTTACAAGTTCGGTCACCGAATTGATCTTTTGAATTTTATTCACCAGTTTCTGCAGTGCCATCTGGTCTTTTACGATGTAATCATAAGCTCCGTATTTCATGCTGTTAATGGCGATATCAATGCTGTCCTGTCCTGAAAGGAAAATAAATTCAACATCAGGATTGGTTTTTTTCGATTTAATAAGAACCTCGATACCTGTCATCCCTTCAAGCAAATAGTCCTGAATTACAATATCCGGATTCTTATCCATATTTTTCAGTGCTTCCTCTCCAGACAAATACGACTCAACATTGGTCAACTTATTTGTCTTCAGGTAACTAACTACCAGCTTGTTATACATTTGATTGTCTTCAACGACAAAGATCAAAGGATTCTTTTTGTTTTGCATGTTGTTTTTATAATGTTTTGTCAAACTGTTTCCAGGGATACCAGAAATAAAGTATTTCTGGTTTACAAAGTAATCAAAAATAGAAAAAAAATCATGATATTCCAGAAAATTCAGTTATGAACGATTCTTTTTTATTTTTTGTACTTTTAATCACCTCGATAAGCAATTCCAATTCCATTCGTTGGTCTGCGGCATGAAAACGTTTTGAATTTGTAAAATAGTACTGTTCTTCTGTATTTTATTTAAAGTATGATAGAAAATAACCAACCGAAAATATGTTTCTTACTATTGATATTGGCAATACCAACATTGTTTTTGGAGTCGGCAGTCAAAACGAATGGAAAAAAATCTGGCGCATTCAAACCGATTGGAATAAAACAGCGGATGAATATGAAGTTATTTTCAGATCACTTTTTACGAGTTCCAAAATCTGTCAGGCGGAGATCAGCATTACCGTTTTAAGCAGTGTTGTTCCAAGTCTGATCAGGCCTTTTAACGAAATGCTCCTTCACCTGCTCGGACATCTCCCTGTTCTTGTTGATGCTTCAATCTATTCCAGGCTACCCGTGAAAGTACTAAACCCGGAAGAAATCGGAACCGATCTGGTTGCCGATGCAACAGCCGCTTTTGTCCGGTATCAGGCTCCTTGTATGGTTATCGATTCTGGAACCGCTTTAACCTTTACAACCATCAGTAAAACGGGTGAAATTATTGGAGTTGCCATTGCTCCGGGCTTAAGCACTGCCCTGAAACCGCTCACCGAAAAAACAGCGCAGCTTCCAGATGTGCAATTGGTTTCACCTCCTTCTGTTTTAGGCAAAAATACCATTCACGCCATACAATCGGGACTGGTTTTTGGATTTGCCGGACTGGTCGATTCGATTGTTGAGCGAACAGAAAATGAACTGGACGCGCCACTCACAGTCATCGCAACTGGCGGATTGTCGCCAATCCTGATAGGCGTATCTAAAAAAAAATCAGATCATCGACGAAAACCTGACACTGGATGGACTGAAATACATGGCCCTTCAATGCTGATCAATTTTCAGGGCAAGCATTCAGGAACAAAAAGGGGAATCGTTTTGTACAGAATCGAGGACTTACTTAGTAACTCCGGAAATACTGTTCAACTTTAGCGATCATCTCCTGCTTTGAAGTTTCGTGCAGAAAACTTGCCTGAAACGAATTTTTAACCAACTGTACAACTTGTTCAGGTGAAAGATTCTGGGCATTGGCCACGGCCAGGTAATTTTCGTTTACATAGCCGCCAAAATAGGCCGGATCGTCAGAATTAACGGTTGCCATCATCCCCTTTTCCAGCATTTCCAGAAGCGGATGCCTGGTCATATCCCGAACCACTTTCAGCTTCAGGTTCGAAAGCGGGCAAACTGTGAGCGGCATCTGTCTTTTCACCAGTTCGGCAACCAGTTCTGGATCTTCGAGCGAACGGTTGCCATGATCGATGCGCGATATCCGGAGTAAATTCAAGGCTTCCCAAACATATCCGGGCGGCCCCTCTTCCCCGGCATGAGCCACGGTCAGGAATCCTTCCCCGCGCGATCGTGAAAAAACCCGTTCAAACTTAGCCGGCGGATGTCCTTTCTCCGACGAATCGATTCCCACCGCAGTAATCCATGACTTATAAGGCAGCGCTTCCTCCAGCGTGACAAAAGCAGCTTCTTCGCTCAAATGCCGCAAAAAACTAAGTATTAACCTGTACGAGATTCCCAATTTTGTTTCTCCGTCTTCCAGGGCACGATGAATTCCTGAAATCACTTTTTCGAATGGAACACCTCTGGAAGTATGCGTTTGCGGATCGAAAAAAACTTCAGTATGAATTACATTTTGAGTATGAATTTTCTGAAGGTATGCCCAGGTCAGATCGTAAAAATCCTGCTCCTCCAGCAAAACATTCGCGCCGCTGTAATAAATGTCCAGAAATTCCTGAAGGTTATTAAAATTGTACGCAGCCTTCAAATCATCCACCGAGTTGTATTTCAGTTTCAGATTATTCCGGCTGGCAATTTTAAACATCAGTTCGGGTTCGAACGTTCCTTCGATGTGCAGATGAAGCTCTGCTTTCGGAATTTCCCAAATGAATTTTTTTATGGAACTCTGTACATTCATTTCTTTGTGACGGTACTATTTTACTTTTTTCAACAGTAAATCAACCAGATTGTTTGCGGCTTTCAGGTTTTCAAAACTTTCGGGAAGCATAACATGGTCGATGTATTCGTTATACAGCCACGGATCGCCGATGGCCAGAACATATCCTTTGCCATAAGAGGTTTCAGCAATGAACACCGCGTCCGAATCACCATCTTTCAGGATAATTTTTGCCGATTTACCAACCACCACCGGGGACACTTCTTTCATGTATATCTTATTCACTCCTGAAAATAACGGATGATCGGTAAATTTGGTTTCAGCAGCCATGTCCCAAACACGGTTGGTTACCGGGTTTAGTGTTTTCGCCTGAAAATAAAATCCAAACTCGCCGGCCAGCTGGTTAAAATGCGTGAATTCGCAGTTTGGCCCGTCATTGGCCATCAGGAGCAAAACGCCGCCCTTGCTGACCCATTTCTTCAGAAATTTCACATCCGAAGCACTGATGTAATTCGGATTTGGACTTTCAGTGGTCGTGTCAGGATCAACAATAATATAAACACCAACTCCTTTCAATGATTTTGCGGTTGGAGCCGAAGCAATGGTTTTCAGTTCAGCACCGCGACTTTTAAATAACCCGCCCAGCTGCGAAAATCCACTGTTTGCCAAATCATCCCAGGTGTAATGAAATATTTTACCGGTTTTTGCATTTGTTTCGTGATTGAACCAGTTGTCGAGACCCACCGTTTTCTGAGCAAAAGCCCCTGCGGTTGTTATGAAAAGGATTAAAGTAAGCAGATAAATTCGTTTCATGGTTTTTGGAATATTTAATTAGATAAACATTAGTGACCGTGATAAATTTTGAATAACAGGTTGGTCCACCGAAGCCGACCAACCTGTATCTTTACTGTGTAAACTAGCAATTTATACAGCATGAGCGAAAATACAAATAAAAATTTAGTCGGTCAGCCGATCATGAC
>JBASYJ010000227.1:0-48214 GCA_049277435.1 Prolixibacteraceae bacterium | reverse complement strand
TGTACCATGAGGCAACCTTTGCCTCAGATAACCAGGAATTGGCCAACAGCACTTATCATTCGAGTGGAAAAGATGCCGGAACTGCTGCGTTAAAAGCAAACGTAGGAAAGTTGCTGATTGGACATTTCTCTGCCCGGTACAAAGACCACAATAAAATCCTTCAGGAAACAAAGGAAATTTTTCCGGATACGGAAGCAATTACTGAAGGAGAAGTTTTTCGGGTACATGAAAAATCAGGCAGTCAGTCATAAGTTTTTACTATTCTTCGAAAAACTCCTTATTGAAATTTACCAGGTATAAACGTTCTGTAGGGCGGGTAAAAGCAGTATATAGCCAACGAAGGAATTCCACATTCAACATTTCATCTGTGAGATAGCCCTGATCGACAAATACAGCCTTCCACTGCCCCCCCTGTGCCTTGTGACAGGTGACAGCATATGCAAATTTCACCTGCAATGCATTAAAATAAGGATTCTCCCGAATTTTCTCCCAACGTTTCTTCTTACTCCGGATATCCATATAGTCTTCCGAAACAGCATCAAATAGTTTCCTGGTCTGATCTGAACTCAGCGAAGCCGTTTCAATCGACAACGCATCGAGAATAATCTTGCAGTCAATTTCAATATCCGGATAATCGATCAAACGAAGGCTGACATTAACGAACCTGAACCCATACAATTCTTCGTATTTAGATATACCGATAATTTCGGCAATGTCGCCATTGGCAATAAAATCAATTTTCTCATTTTCTTCGAGCCAGAAATAATTGTTTTTGACAATCATCAACAAATCGCCAATGGATATATCGGCATCCTTATACAAGATCGAACTCCGGATGCCTTCGTTGAATTTATTTGCACGTTTATTCGATCTGGTCACGACAATAGTCTCAAACAAGCCAAACTTATCGTAACAGGTCGAAATCTCTTCAATCAAATCGGCACCACCAATTCTCCGGATATCGTTGAATGGTTTGCATTCCAAATAAAAATACTGCGAATCGTAATAACCTTCAGTAATTAAATTCCTGATAAAAGTTGCATTATATAATATTCCTGAATTTTGATCCTGACGAACCACATCGGTCAATTCGTATTCAACAACATCACGGTCATACGAGTTTAATTCATTCACAGACAAAGCCGGACTAACATCCAGTCCGACAGGTGGTAACTGTGCTGTATCACCAACTAAAATTAAACGACAGTTTATTCCGGAATACACATACTCAATCAAATCTTCGAGCAGCCTTCCGGAGCCAAAAATAGAAGACTCACCATTTGAATTTGAAACCATCGAAGCTTCATCGACAATAAAAAAAGTATCCTTAAATAGATTTTTATCCAGTACAAAACGCCCCATACCATCACCCGAAGACTGTTGCCGGTAAATATTTTTATGAATTGTATAGGCCACATGACCGGTATATCCTGACAAAACTTTAGCTGCCCTGCCCGTTGGAGCCAATAAAACTGATCTGAATTTAAAGGCAGTTAATGTTTTCACCAAAGAACTTAACATAGTCGTCTTTCCGGTTCCGGCATAGCCTTTCAACAGGAATACAGCATCAGGACCTGATTCTGAAATAAATCCGGCCAGTTTCCCGGCGAGTTCCTCCTGTCCGGCAGTAGGTGATTTTTCTAAATTAGCCAGTATTTCCTTCTGGATGTGTTTTTTTATCATGATCAGCCAAAATAATACAAAACCAAAGATTCTAAATAATTTTTTTTTATAAATTTGCACGCAAACAAAAACTAATCTTAAAACTCGTAAGATGAAAACAGTATATCAAATCGTCCTAGTTGCAGTAATTATTGTCCTCTCCTACTTTTTGTATACAAGTGTTGAGAGACCCTTGTCATTTGAAAAAGTAAAAAAAGAGAGATATGAAGCAACCATTGAACGTCTTAAAGATATCCGTAAAGCAGAACTTGCCTACAAAGATGTGAATGGTAAATTTACCGGCAGCTGGGATTCGCTGATTACTTTTGTTAAAACCGGAAAACTTCCAATCGTTCGTAAAATCGGTATGGTTACAGATAGTATGATCGAAGCCGGATGGACTGAAAAGAAAGCATTGAAAGAAGGAAAAATCATTCGTGATACCGTTTATGTGAATGTTTTGGATACTATTTTTGGTAAAAATTATAAAATCGACGAAATAAAATTTGTTCCAATTCAGGATACTGTTGCTGAATTCCACTTAGGCGCTACAACAATCACAACCGGTTCAGGAATTAAAGTACCTGTTTTCGAAGCCCGGGTTCACAACAATGTTGTTTTAATGAACCTCGACAAACAACAAGTGATTAACCTGAACGAATCAAAAAGGACAAATGGCAAATACCCAGGCTTAAAAGTTGGATCGCTGGAAGAAACAAACAACAATGCCGGCAACTGGGAATAACTGTTATCTATGCATGAAATAAAAGTAGTAGACGAATCATTCGATATTAAATTTGCTACCCAATACGATATATCCATCCAGGTCGGCCTGGATGGATTTTCTTTTTGTATTCTGGATCCTCTCCGGAATAAAATAGTATTATTCCGTCATATCCCACTCATTGTTGGCAAATTACAATTCCTGACAAAAAAAGTGGAAACGATTTTTGATGAGGAGGAAATTCTGAATTCAAACTTCAATGAGGTTATTGTTACCTATTCGACACACAAAGCAACCTTAATACCAACAAAATATTCCGATTCTGAACTTCTAAACCAGATTGCCAATTTCACGCAAACCCTAAGCAGGCTCGAAGAAGTTGGTTCCGATAAGATTCATGGTTTTAAAACACGGATGATCTATTGTTATCCGAAGGAATTATTTGCCTTGTTTAACCGAAAATATACCGATTTCAAATTCAGGCACAAATCGGTACCTCTCATCAATGCGTTTGGTAATCAGATTAACCTGAAAAAGAAAAGTCTCCTGATTAATTTCGAAAGAAAATACATCAGGATGATCGCGTTTGAAAATTCTGACATTACATTATTCAACAGTTTTTACTATAAAACGGAAACAGATTTTCTGTATTATACATTAAATATTTGTCACAGCCTTTTAATCGATCCTGAACAGGATGAGATTCACCTCGGTGGATTTGTGGCAGACGATTCAGGTTATGTCAGACTTCTCAAAAAATACTTTGCAACCATACATTTTCTGAAACCTTCAGCAGAATTCGATTTTGGAAAAATTTTAGAAAAAACACAAAAACATCAGTTTGTAAGTTTAATAAATTCTTTATCATGCGAATAGTTGGAGGAAAATACCGCGGCAGAATATTCAACCCGGGAAAAACATTCAAGGCCCGGCCAACCACCGATATGGCCAAGGAAAGCTTATTTAATGTTCTTCAGAATACGATCGATTTTGAAGAAATACGCGCTCTTGATTTATTTTCAGGAACAGGTAGCATTAGTTACGAGTTGGCCTCAAGGGGTTGTACAGATGTAACAGCAGTTGAAGTAAACAGTGCCCACTACCAATTTATCAAAGAGGTTATTGCCAAACTGGATGAGAAACATATCCGGCTCGTAAAATCGAATGTGTTTGTATTTGCATCGCACATTAAAGAACAGTTTGACCTGATTTTTGCTGATCCGCCCTATGATCATCCCAAATTTCAGGAAGTAGCTGACCTGATTTTCACGAACAACCTGCTAAAAAAAGATGGTTTGTTCATTCTCGAACATTCCGGTCAGTATGATTACTCCAATCATCCGAATTTTAAGGAATTACGACGCTACGGAAGTGTCCATTTCAGCCTGTTCGAACCAGATAAAGAATCAGAATAGCTTGTACATAGCCGATAGCAATATTAAAATCAGGTAACCCCTGTAATATTTTGAGGGCTGAGAACACCAATTACACAGTTTTCAATTCATGCATTATGGAACTGTTTCAAGCAAACAACATTGTAAAAGAATATGCCGGACATGTGGCTTTAAGTTCGGTTAGTATTTCAGTGAAAGAGGCCTCAATTTTTGGCCTGCTGGGACCGAATGGCGCCGGAAAGACAACGCTCATCCGAATAATCAACCAGATCACTGCCCCCGATTCCGGAGAACTTCTTTTTGATGGCCGACCGGTAAAGACAAGCGATATCTACCAGATCGGCTACCTGCCTGAAGAGCGCGGGTTGTACAAGAAAATGAAAGTTGGCGAACAGGCGCTTTACCTGTCCCAACTGAAAGGTATGTCGAAAAAAGATGCTTTGAAACGATTAAAATACTGGTTCGAGAAATTTGAAATTCAGGCCTGGTGGGGGAAAAAAGTAGAGGAACTTTCAAAAGGGATGGCTCAAAAAGTACAGTTTATAACCACCGTCATCCATGAACCCAGGCTACTGATTTTTGATGAACCTTTCAGTGGTTTTGATCCCATCAACACCAACCTGATGAAAAATGAAATTCTGGAACTGAAGAAAAAAGGTACCACCATCATTTTTTCGACACACAACATGTCATCGGTGGAGGAAATCTGCGACCACATTGCATTGATCAACCAATCAAAAAAAATTCTGGATGGTCAGATTGACCAGGTAAAAGAACGGTTCAAAACAAATACCTTCGAAATCACATACCGGGGTGACCACATTTCAGGAATTCCGTCATTCAGCTCCAGATTTAACATTCTGGAACATGATGAAAGCGGACATCTGAAACAGATGAAAGTACAGCTTTTGAATGGTCACTCGAACAATGATTTTTTAATGTCGCTGATGAATCAATTCGAAATCGTTTCCTTCAAGGAATTAATTCCAAGTATGAATGATGTATTTATCCAGGTTGTTGAACAGAATAACCGTGAAATAAAGATCTAGCCATGAACAAATCAATCCTCATTCTTAAACGCGAATACCTGACACGGGTAAAGAAAAAATCGTTCATCATCATGACTCTCCTGGTTCCGGTAATGATGGCCGCATTAACCATTCTTCCAACTTATCTGGCCATGATGGACGATAAGGAAGAACGGACCATTGCAGTTTACGATCCAACTGCCCTGATCCTGAACCAGCTTGAGAACAACGAGTTTACCAAATACCATTATATTCCTGAGCAGGAATTTCAGGAATTACGGAAAAACTTTAAATCTGAAAAATACTACGCCATTCTTTACCTTCCTGAAAACATTCTGACGACTAACCGTGCCGAAATGATTTCGGACAAACAAATTACCTTCGATATAAAGAATCAGGTGACCAACCGAATTGAAAACATCATCGAAACTGAAAAAAAACGACAGGTAATCGACGAAATCGGAGTTCCGGATCTGGAAAAGAAACTGGCAGCCACCCGCACCAACATCAAGTTGGAAACCATTAAACTGGGAGAAAAGGGACAGGCAGTAAAAAGTTCGACTGAAATTGCCATGGCCATAGGCTATATCGCCGGATTTCTCATCTACATGTTTGTTTTTATATATGGAACGATGGTGATGAAAGGAGTCATGGAAGAAAAATCGAACCGCATTGTTGAGGTGATTATTTCTTCAGTCAAACCTTTCCAGCTATTGTTTGGAAAAATTGTTGGTATCGGGTTGGTCGGGTTAACTCAAATTGCCATCTGGATTGTTCTGGGCACTGTTCTTGTCACCGGAGTTACGGCATTTATCGGGCATGGATCAGCCGAAGCGGCAGTTCAGGCGCAAAGCATCATGTCGCAACCCGGAATGGGGCAAATGGCAGCAAATAATCCTGAAGCCCAAAATAAAGTGATTGAAATTTTTAACCTGATCGGAAACCTGAATATCCCACTCATTCTTTTTGCACTTTTATTTTACTTCATCGGCGGGTTCATCTTTTATGCCTCACTGCTTGGAGCCATCGGTGCGGCTGTCGACAATGATGAAGATGCCCAGCAGATGATGTTACCGGTAACCATGCCCCTGATATTTTCGATCATTATTCTTTTTGCTGTTGCAAAAAATCCTGAAGGTCCGCTGGCTTTCTGGGCATCCATGATTCCATTTACAGCACCGGTAACCATGATGGTACGAATTCCGTTCGGAATACCAGCCTGGGAAATTATCCTGTCGGTTGTTTTATTATTAACCTCAATAGCAGGTTCAATCTGGATGGCCGGAAAGATTTACCGAACCGGAATTTTAATGTATGGCAAAAAAGTAAGCTTTAAGGAAATTGTGAAATGGCTTTTTTATAAAAATTAAAATAAAAGATATACTTGTATTTTATTTTAGATTTTTTTCACTATACTTGCAGCAGATTAAATAAAAAAGCAGACATGAAATCATTCTTCTCATACATGTATATGTGTAGCTGTCGAAAACAGAACGGAGAAGGAATGCTTTCAATTAAAAGTTGAAACAATAAAAAAAGAAATTATATCGAAGCCTTCCGAACACCGGAAGGCTTTTTTTTGTTAATAACCTCAAAAATGACCATAAAATGAAAGTAAACAACATTTTGGAAACCATCGGGAACAGTCCCCTGGTACGAATCAACAATTTGTATCCTGCCGGATACGAAGTTTATACAAAACTCGAAAAAACCAATCCGGGTGGAAGCATCAAAGACCGCATCGCTCTTTCTATGGTTGAAGATGCCGAAGCCAAAGGCTTATTAAATGCCAGCAGTGTCCTGATTGAACCTACCTCTGGAAATACCGGGATCGGCCTGGCATTGGTGGCTGCCGTAAAAAAATACAAACTCGTTCTGGTAATGCCTGAATCGATGAGTGTGGAACGCAGAAGAATCCTGACCGCTTACGGAGCTGAACTGGTTTTAACCCCACGTGAACAGGGAATGAAAGGTGCAATTTCGAAAGCCAATGAACTGGCGGCTGAAACGCCAAATTCATGGATTCCTTCGCAGTTTGATAATGCCGCAAACATCGATGCCCATGTAAAAAATACGGCTCAGGAAATATTGAAAGATTTTCCTGAAGGATTCGACTACCTGATTACCGGAGTTGGCACCGGCGGACACATTTCCGGAGTTACCCAGGTTTTAAAACAACATTTTCCAAACCTGAAGAGCTTTGCCGTTGAACCCGAACAATCGCCTGTCATCAGCGGTGGTTCTCCCGGACCGCACCCAATCCAGGGAATTGGCGCAGGTTTTATTCCTGAAAATTGCAAAAAAGAATTACTGGATGGCACCATTCAGGTTTCGAAAGACGAAGCCTTTGATTTTGCCCGTCGCGCTGCAAAAGAAGAAGGTATATTTGTTGGAATTTCTTCCGGAGCATCTTTGGCCGCTGTGGCTAAAAAGATTTCAGAATTTCCAGCAGGATCTAAAATTCTGACCTTCTCGTACGATACCGGCGAACGATATTTATCCATCGAAGGATTGTTTTAATTCTGAAAGGCTGGTTTTAACCAGCCTTTTTTTTTGAAATCAATCAATCTGCAAGATTTTGTAAACTTCATTAGCTGATGTCCTTTCCGCCTGAAATAGTATCTTCGTCCGACACAATAATCAGTTTGGATCAGATGGAAAAGAAAATTGCGATTATCGATCTTGGCACCAATACCTGCAATCTGCTAATTGCTGAATATCAGGATAGAAACTACCGGATTCTACACCAGAGTAAAGAGGTGGTAAAACTGGGAAGGAACGGAATTGAAAAAAACATGCTGACATGGGATGCCCTGGAACGAACCGTACTGGCGTTTCAGAAACATCAAACTAAAATCGCCAAATTCAAGGATACTGAAATAACTGCGCTGGCCACATCTGCGATTCGCGAAGCAAAGAACCGCGACTGGTTTCAAATGGAAATTCAAAAACAAACCGGAATCAGCATTCAAATCATTTCCGGAGATAAAGAAGCAGATTTAATATTTAAAGGAGTGCAACTGGCCTTTGATGATATTCAGGATAACTCCCTGATTTTGGATATCGGCGGTGGAAGCAATGAATTTATCCTTGCCAGTTCAAATCAGGCTGTCTGGAAACAAAGTTTTCCGCTTGGAATGGCACGTATTATCGAACAATTTCCTATTTCCGATCCCATAACTGCCAAAGAAATTAATCAGATTCATGACTATTTTAACAGTCACCTGGAAGATTTATGGATCAGGCTTAAAAACCGCACCATCCCCTGGTTAATTGGTTGTTCAGGTGCATTTGACACACTTGCTGACATTATTGACCAGACTGATCCCGGAACAAAAACAAGAATAAATCAGGAACTGGATCTAAACGAAGTGAATTTGATCTACCAAAAACTAATTGAATCGACTAAAGATGAACGAATAGCAATGAAAGGAATGGAACCGATCCGGATTGAAATGATTGTTCCGGCAGTCATATTCATCAGTTTGATTCTGGAAAAATTAAATATCCGGAAAATCTATCAAACCGATTATGCTTTGCGCGAAGGTGTTTTATACGAACTAATTTTCAACTAAATTCGGGAAGAATTTACTCCAATAAAAACTAAAACATGTCAAAAATATTGGTCATTGATGACGAAAGAAGCATCCGGAACACCTTGAAAGAAATTCTTGAATTCGAGAAATACCAGGTCGAACTTGCCGAAGATGGCTTTAAAGCCCTGGAAATGATTAAGAATTCGGATTTTGATGTGGTTTTATGTGACATCAAAATGCCGGGAATGGACGGAATTGAGGTACTTCAAAAAGTTGAGGAACTCAAACCCGATACTCCGGTTGTCATGATCTCGGGCCATGGGAATATTGATACAGCAGTCGAATCGATAAAAAAAGGAGCTTTCGATTTTATTGAAAAGCCACTCGATCTGAACCGCTTGCTCATCACCCTGCGCAATGCGATGGACAAATCAACTTTGATTACCGAAACAAAGGTTTTGCGCAAAAAGGTCAACAAACGATTCGACATTGTCGGTGAATCGAAAGCGATTCAAAAAGTAAAAGACATGGTCGACCGGGTGGCATCGACCGACGCAAGGGTTTTAATTACCGGATCGAACGGAACCGGCAAAGAACTGGTCGCACGTTTACTGCACGAAAAAAGTAACCGTTCCGACGGACCATTTATCGAAGTCAATTGTGCCGCAATTCCTTCAGAGTTAATTGAAAGTGAATTGTTTGGTCATGAAAAAGGAGCATTTACTTCAGCCATCAAACAACGAAAAGGTAAATTCGAACAAGCTTCAGGAGGAACCATTTTTTTGGACGAAATTGGCGACATGAGCCTTTCTGCACAGGCAAAGGTACTTCGGGTTCTTCAGGAAAGTGTGATTACCCGTGTTGGCGGTGATTCGCAAATAAAAGTTGATGTGCGGGTGATTGCCGCAACCAATAAAAATCTGAAACAGGAAATTGAAGCGAATAATTTCAGGGAGGATTTATACCACCGGTTGTCGGTCATCCTGATTCATGTTCCGGAATTAAACGACCGGATTGAAGACATTCCGCTGCTGAGCGAATATTTCATCGAGCTGATTTGTTCCGAATACGGCATTCCCCAGAAATCAATCGACGCTGACGCGATCGCTGAACTTCAGCAAATTCGCTGGACCGGAAACATTCGCGAATTCAGGAATGTGGTTGAACGTCTGATCATTCTATGTGATAAGACCATTACCCGCGAAGATGTGATCAATTATGCCGGACCACGGCAATAATTTGCCAATCCAGTTTCAAAACGCATCAAAAAAATACCAAAGGAAAATAAAAAACTGAAATCTTCTGAAACTCGTGCAAACAACTCACGAATTTCGTTGTTATAATTCCGAGGCTGATAAAAACGGCCCCGAAAATTGAAAACTCTGATTGCGGAAAGTTAACGTTATGTCATGGCGTGTAAAAATCCTGATTTTTCAGGATTATTTCTTTTCGTGAATCAGAGTTTTTATTGTTTCTTTTCTTTCTGCAAAGTCTTTAGGCTCGTTTCCCGTTTTCTCTTTTCCGGAACTGTTTCATCCAATATTTGCACTCAAACTGGGTTCTTATTCATCGCCAAACTTAAAAAAGTCCATTTTATGATCCGTTCAACCTCAATTCCGGCACATTGAATACATAAGATGTTAACGGCTCATTTTTTCTATTTCTTTTTATTGTTATTTTTACCCGTCATTTGATCAAAAACGTTCGGAATAAGACTAAATGAAACTACTGAAAAAAAAGAAGATCCTTATTTTTATCATTGCATACAATGCTGAAAATCACATCGAAAATGTATTGAATCGGATTCCGCAGAAAGTCTTGTCAGATTATGATTATGAAATTCTGATCATTGACGATTCTTCCATCGATAAAACTTTTGAAATTGCTCAGAACTACCACAATACCAATAGTGAATTAAATCTCAAAATATTATACAACCCGGTTAATCAGGGTTATGGTGGCAACCAGAAATTAGGTTACGAGTATGCCATTCAAAATGGATATCAGGCCGTAGTTCTGTTGCATGGAGATGGACAATATGCTCCTGAAATTATGGATGATATTGTAAGTCCAATTTTGGAAAACGAGGCTGACGCGGTTTTTGGTTCCAGAATGCTGGTTAAAGGAAGTGCATTAAAAGGCGGTATGCCGCTGTATAAATATTTCGGGAATAAAATTCTGACCGGATTACAAAATAAAATTCTGGGATCTTCGCTTTCTGAATTTCATTCCGGGTATAGGGCATATTCAGTAAAAGCGCTGCAGGAAATTCCCTTTAAGCGGAATTCAAACGATTTTCATTTTGACACCCAAATCATTATTCAACTGCTTCTTGCCAATAAGAACATCAGGGAAATTGATATTCCGACTTATTACGGTGATGAAATCTGCAATGTGAACGGCATAAAATACGGGATCGATGTGTTGCGATCGTCGCTGGGAAGCCGCCTGCACAACCTATCCATCTTATACAAGCGAGAATTCGACATCAGCACGCCCATGCAACTTTATCCCCTAAAACTGGGGTATTTGTCATCACATACACTGGCCATTCGGAATGTTCCTGAAAACAGTTCAGTCATCGATATTGGTGGCGGGCAGGGATTAATTGCACTTGAACTTAAGAAGAAGGGTTGTCGCGTAACCGGTATCGATCAATGCGATCTTCAGAATTCGGATTACTATGATGAATTTCATCAGGCAAATATCGACAGTGTTTCGCTTGATTTTGACTTCAGTAAGTTTGATACGATTTTAATGCTCGATATTATTGAACACCTCTCGAATCCCGAAGAGTTTCTGGATAACCTGAGGGCAAAATCCGGACTAAATCAGCCTAATATCATCGTGACTTCTCCGAATATCGCCTTCTGGATTATCCGTTTTCAGCTTTTTCTGGGGCAGTTTAATTACGGGAAACAAGGTATTCTGGATAAAACACACAAACGGCTGTTCACCTTTAAAACGATGAAAAAAATATTCGCTCAGTGTGGTTACGAAGTTACCAAGGTTACCGGAATTCCGGCGCCCTACCCCAAAGCACTGGGTATCAATTTCCTTAGTAAATTCATGATTGAAGTCAACAAATGGCTTATCTGGCTAAGCAAATCTTTCTTTTCGTACCAGATTTACATGGAAGTAAAACCGACGCCTGTCGTGGAAGTTTTGCTCGACCATTCGGTGCTGGAAAGTAAAAAACGTAAAGACACGTTTAACCAGACCATTTAATTATTTCGAGGAATAAATACGATCAGTAATTAATCAAAATCTTCCAAATGAAATTACCCCGGTATTATTACGGAATTCTACTTATCATCCCGCTGTTTTATATCTCATTAAGTTCATATTTTCACGAAAACATCGGGCTTTATTCTTTACGTACTGCCGACCCGGAATACATTTATTACATCTGTGGGGTCGAAATTGCCAACGGCCACATGAAAGTTGGAAATATTGACCACCCGGGAACCACACTTCAGTATTTCCTTGCAGCGACCTTCCGTGTAACATACTGGATTAGGGGAAATAATATACCGTTCAATGAAGATATCCTGTCACATGCCGACCTTTATCTGAAAGTAGCAAACAGTGCGATCAGCTTTGTTATTGTCCTGATGATGTATTTGTTAGGATATCTGACCATTCTAATCGTTCCCAACATCTGGTATGGGCTCATCATTCAGTTTTCACCATTCGTTTCCGAAATTGTATACAGTGATATGGGCAGAATCACGCCGGAAGCCATCATGCCGGTTTTGCTGATGCTACTTTCGGTATATGTTTTAAGCCTTTTGTTTAATAAATACCAGGCCGGTACCCGAAACTCGATACTTGTTTTTGCAACTTTAATTGCAATTACCCTGGCCTTAAAACTGACCCTTGTATTTATAATCTTAATCCCCTTATTTCTGATCCCTGACTGGAAAAAGAAACTCTATTTCTTATTTGCAACGTTTTTTATCTTTTTGCTTTTTGCCATTCCGGTTACCCTTCAACTCGATTATTTCTGGAGATGGATTAAGGGCTTATTCTTTTTCAGCGGACAATATGGAAGCGGAGAAAAAAACATAGTTAAAGTAAATGAGTTCATTCCGAATATCGTTAATCTGATTAAACTCAATCACCTTTATTTTAAATACACTTTCTTTTTTCTTGCATCATTTGTTTTGACTTTTATTTTCCGGAAAAAATCTACGAATTCCATGCTGAACAAACTTTCTCTGGCAATTTCAATTGTGGTTTTCATTCAGGTACTGGCTTTGGGTAAACATTTCAAAACAACCTATTTTATACCTGCCCTGATGCTTTTACCTCTGATGATTATTTTAACTTCGGAGTATCTAAAAGTGTGGATTCCTGAAAGATTCTCCAGAATCATTCCTGCAGTTTTAACCATTTCGGTAGTATTCTTCTTCCTAACCGGGCAAAGAAACTCGATTATTCAGCTTTCACAGCATTTTGAAAAGGAAAACACTGAAAAAATGAAGGCTTATTATTATTTAAAGTCCGTTGAAGAAAACAGCATAAAAATACTGTCCATAGGTTTCTATGGGGCACCTTCCGAGGAATATGCCTTAAGAACCAGTTACGAATGGTCCGGAAAAGACAAAGCTTTTTTCCATCCAACATTAAAAAAGCTTTATCCGGATACATATTTTTATTATCCCTGGGATAAAACAATTAATTACTGGGGCGAGGATTTAAACATTAAAGACACAGATCGGCCGGTTTATATTTATCTGGAAAACAATAACCTGAAAGATACTTTTCTGGCGGATACCCAAGCCTATTTTCCGCAGAACTACGAATTACAACAGACATTTTTTAACGAAGCGACCAACGAAGCGGTCTACAAACTTATTAAATCTTCCGAATAATCACATCATCAACCAAAAGCTGAGCATGTTTTAAATCGGCATTCCGGATGGAAAGCATGAGCTGATCGTGATCCGATTTCAGAATAAACGGAATCCGCATCCGCATCCAGTCGCCTTTCAGAGAACAATAGAAATGCTGAAACTGATCGTATTTGTAATCGACCGTTTCTTCACCGGTTTTCTGTACAAATTCCATGATCGACCGGGCCATCAGATCGGTTTCATAGTTTTTAACCCAGAACAGAATTTCACAGCTGTCTCCGGGCATTCCGTTTCGTATTTTCTCGTCAACCACGCGGTTCCAGTTTTTAATTTCTCCGGAAAAGGCACCCGAACCATCAAACGTTTCAGCTTGCGGATTTTGCTCAAATCCGGTATAAAACAAAACCTGCATGCTGTCGGCCGCACCCGAATAAATGGAATGCATTTCGGCATTAAATTTCTCCTCACCCGTTTTCGAGATCGAATCCAGCTGTACAAGCGGCAGCTGATAAAAAGCGAATTTGGCCCCCTGCCAGACCAGCGATGAATGATTCACCAGATTTCGTTCCGGAGCGGTAAGATCATTGCAGTTTTCAACCATCAGGAGCAATGGTTTTTTATTCGGTAAATCGTTTAAAATCCTGAAGCTTGAAACCGGTTCAGAAACCAATTCCAGACTTTTATACGTTTGTGATAAAGATGTCCTGCTCAGCATGACTCCCATCGATGGCAATCCGCTTTTTAGCGAAACGATAAACGATTGTCTCAGGATATCGCATTTGGGTTCAAGCCACACATTTTCGGATCCAACATGAAAATAAGGTAAAGGTAGAATAGCCTGATATTCATCCGTATTGATTAAAGAAATCCAGGCATTTTCAGGAGATCTATTTGCTGCATCATCCAGTTCCTCAACCCTGTTGTTCATCCGTGGAGCATAAACGCTCACATTCAGGTATCCGTCGTAAAGCAGAAAAGCAAGAGCAAAGACACTCACGATTTTCAACATCATTCCTTTTTTCAGCAAACTGAAAATTCCGTAGAAAACCAGAATATTCAGGAGGTAATAAAACAACCAGGCGAATCGGGCCAGGGCACGTAACTGTTGAATTGGCCCCAGGTAATCGAGTAAAAACATGAGTCCCAGATTAAACGGAATGCTGAAGGAAAGTAACAATGAAGCCACCGAAGCCCAGAAAAATACGTTAATCAGCATGTTTTCGGAGACTTTCCACCAGGCTTGTTTCTGTTTGACGCGTTTCACCATTTTGCTGATTCCGGCAATAAATCCGATGAACGAAACCAAACCGACAAAAGCAAAAGCTTCCCAGTCGTATTTATGAAAAGCTTCAATTTTCATCAGGAAAGCAGCATATGGTTTATGCAAAGGCAAAAGTACCGAAGCCGGATTTGCCTTGTAGGTCGTGAATCCCCAGGGATGAGTGGTGCGGTCGGTAATTCCATCATTCGAACCAACAATCAGCTGAACCAGGATCAAAGGGAGGATCAGCTGAATAAAGAGATGAAGAATCCAGCGGTAATCGCGAAAATTCAGATGTTTATTATACAAAGTATAGGTCCAGTAAAACAGAAATAAAAATCCAAAAAGCGCAAAAAAGTACATATGCATTCCAGCCGCCAGAAAAGTTACAAATCCAATTATTCCTGAAACCAGGTAAGACTTTTTTCGGTCGAAACGCATCAGCAGCCAGATCAACATAGGCAACCACATGAGGTGACTCAGGGAAAAATGCCCACCCAACCGGCCAATTTGTGGCGAAAGCATGGCAATTCCGACCGAGGCTATGGAAGCAAACCACCACGATACGTTAAGTTCAAGAAAGATGAGGCAAAGGAAAAGCGCACCAAGCACTATGGAAACCAGCATGAACAAGTTCATGATTCCAACAATGTAAGGTCTGAGATCAAGTCCGTGGTTGCTCAGAATTTTAACCGGGTTAACAATCATCGGTTGGCAGTCGGTAAAGAAAGCCATTTCGCCATACGGATAATTCATGGCATTCATGCGAAACAAGGTAGAATCGTGTTCCAAGTGATACATGGCACCAACATACGACTTTAAACCATCGCCTGAAGGAGAGAAATAAACATGATTGGGATCTTTCAGCAAGGGGCCAAAAAAGAGAAACAAAACAGCAATACTTAGCACAAGGGTCAGAAAAAAACCCCTTCTGAATTCTTCCATATTTTCGCAGGATTATTGTTATACAAAATAAAGTATATTTACAAAATAAAAGATAATTAATGGAAACCCGAAAGAAAATAACTGTTATTGTGCCATGTTTTAACGAGGAAGAAAGCCTGGACACTTTTAACAAAACCCTACTCGAATTTTTACCCGGAAACTACCACTATGAAATCATTTATGTGAATGATGGCAGCAGCGACAAGACTTACCAGGTAATTACTTCACTGGCCAAAACAAATCCAATCATCAAATACATTTCATTTTCACGGAATTTTGGGCACCAGAATGCACTAAAAGCCGGCTACGATCTGGCAACAGGTGATTGTGCCATTAGTCTCGATGCCGATTTACAGCATCCGCCGGCAGTTATTCCGGAACTGATTGCCAAATGGGAAGAAGGTTTCGAAATCGTGAATACCATGCGGCACGACCATCAAAGCATTTCATTTCAGAAAAAAATGTCGAGCCGTATTTTTTACCAGATCATGCGGAAACTTTCGGATGTAAACATTGAAAACGGAATGGCAGATTTTCGGCTGGTCGATAAAAAAGTGCTGAAACAACTTAGACTCTTTCCGGAGAATTTTTTATTCTTCCGTGGAATCATTCCCTGGATGGGATTTAACCAGACCATTGTACCATTCACCGCCAACGAACGTTTTGCCGGAACCACCAAATACACCTTCAGGAAAATGATCAAATTCGCGACCACCGGCGTCACTGCATTTAGTGTGAAACCGTTGCGCCTCTCAATCTACCTGGGAGCAGTGATCGCGATGTTTTCATTTTTATACGGATTGTATGCAGCTTACATCCATATGTTTACCGACCGGGCCATTACTGGCTGGACCTCGGTTATTTTCAGCGTTTTATTTATCGGCGGAATGAACCTGCTGATGCTTGGAATTATTGGTGAATATCTTGGAAAATTATTCATCGAAAACAAACGCCGCCCCAATTACCTGATTTCCGAAACGAATCTTTTTCAGGAAGATTAATCCTGAAATTTCATCAACGAAAAATCCTCCATTTACATCATAAATGGAGGATTTTTTATTTTGGGATCAAGAGAAACGTTCAATCAGCAGTACTGCTTCCGAAGGTACTCATCCATTGCTCCAGCAGCCTTCCTGCCGTCGCCCATGGCCAGAATTACAGTAGCTCCTCCCCTTACGATGTCGCCACCGGCAAACAGTTCAGGGATCGAACTTTGCATGGTTTCTTCGGTCACTTCAATGGTGCCCCATTTGCTCACTTTTAATGCCGGCACTTCGGAAGGAATGAGCGGATTTGGCGAAACACCAACAGCCACTACCACCAGATCAACCGGGATATCGAATTCCGATCCTTCCTGAACAATTGGTCTCCGACGGCCAGAAGCATCAGGTTCTCCCAAAGTCATGCGTTGAACACGCATGCGGTTTACCATTCCTTTTTCGTCGGCAAAATATTCAATTGGATTGGCCAGGTTCATAAATTCGATGCCTTCTTCTTCCGCATGATGAACTTCTTCAACACGGGCAGGCATTTCTTCGCGCGAACGACGGTAAATAATCATGGCACGCTCGGCACCCAGACGTTTGGCTGTACGAACCGAATCCATCGCCGTATTTCCACCGCCAATGACGGCAACATTTTTACCTTTTATAATTGGAGTATCGAAATTATCGTTGGCCGCATTCATCAGGTTGACACGGGTCAGGTATTCGTTCGACGATAAAATTCCATTGTAATTTTCGCCCGGAATATTCATAAATCGTGGAAGCCCTGCTCCACTGGCAACAAAAAATGCTTTAAATCCTTCGTCCTTCAGATCATCGAAACTGGCCGTTTTTCCAACGATGAAGTTGTTGATAAACTTCACTCCCATTTGTTTCAGGTTACCAATTTCAACATCTACAATCCGGTTTGGAAGCCGAAATTCAGGAATACCGTATTTCAGAACTCCGCCGATTTCGTGCAGCGCTTCGAAAACAGTTACATCATAACCAGCTTTAACCATGTCGCCGGCAAACGAAAGTGATGCAGGTCCGGAGCCAATGGCGGCAATTTTGATTCCGTTTGCAGGAGCAATCTCCGGAACAGAAACAGAACCGCTTTCGCGTTCAAAATCTGCAGCAAAACGTTCAAGATAACCGATCGCAACCGGTTCTTTTTTCAGTTTCAGGGTATAAAAACAAGTTGCTTCGCATTGTTTTTCCTGCGGACAAACACGGCCGCAAACAGCCGGCAGCGCCGAGGTTTCTTTCAAGGCTTTGGCAGCTTCGAGAAAACTTCCGCGTTCAATGTTTTTAATAAATTTCGGGATGTTGATGCTCACCGGACATCCTTCGATACAGGTTGGATTCGGGCAATCCAGGCAGCGTGAAGCTTCATTTTGAGCCTGCTCCCTGGTTAATCCGGTGTTTACTTCCCGATCCTGATAACGAATCCTGAAAAATGGATCAAGTTCAGGCATCCGTGTCCGGATCATGTTGGTCCGATCTTTATTGGCTATTTTTTTTCTTAATTCAGAACGCCATTCCTGATCGCGTTCCGATTGAAGATATTCTTTATTTACTGACATTTTCGAGAATTTAATTGAATTAGAAATACCGTTCGCTGGCCATTTTTTCTTCAGCAGAGTATCCGCCGAGCCGCAAAATCAATTCATCAAAATCGATCTGATGGGCATCAAATTCCGGTCCGTCGATACAGGTAAACATGGTTCGTCCGCCAACACTCACGCGGCAGGCGCCACACATTCCGGTGCCGTCAACCATGATGGCATTTAGGCTGGCCTGAGTGGGTATTTGATATTTTTTGGTGAGAAGTGAAGTAAATTTCATCATTACAGCTGGTCCGATGGCAATGCATTCATTCACTTTTTCGCGCTGAATAACCATTTCGGCACCGGCAGTAACCAGTCCTTTTGTTCCGTACGAACCATCGTCGGTCATCACAATCACTTCGTCCGACCATTGACGGATTTCATCTTCGAGAATAATCAGGTCTTTATTTCGGGCTGCCAAAATTGAGATAACCCGGTTTCCTGCTTTCTTGAAAGCTTCAACAATGGGTAACATGGGTGCAACTCCAACTCCACCGCCACAGGCCAAAACAGTTCCAGGCTGATGAATGTGTGTTGCTTTTCCCAAGGGGCCAACCAAATCGAGAATCTGGTCCCCGGCATTGAGTTCAAATAATTTTGCCGAGCTGACTCCCATTTTCTGGACAACCAAATTAATCGTTCCTTTTACCGGATCGGCACCGGCAATCGTTAACGGAATACGCTCTCCTTTTTCATCCACACGCAAAATAACAAAATGTCCGGGCTTACGCGAACGCGCTATTCGTGGGGCATCAACAACAAATTTGGCTACTTTTTCAGAGAAAAGAACCTTTTCAACAATTTGGTTCATGTTTGATTTTTTGGTTTACTTTCGCAAAATTGAAAGGCCAAAAATAGCATAGTACATAGAATATAAACCCATTAACCATACTTTTTTTAAACATGCCACACTATTCAGAATTCTTTTAAGTAATGTTTTCTGTTTCGAAAAATTTTTCAGGAATGAAAATTTTGATGCAACAACAAAAAACCGGTAAACTAATCTGCGAATGTCCTATCTTTAACCTTTTGTTTGTACCCGAAAGGCCCATTTAAAAAGTCACTCAGGAAGTTTATAATTTATTCAATTAAAGAAAATTGACTCAGGAATTTATCATCGCATTAACCGAACACCGGGCAGCCGGAAACATATTTGTTCCCCTTTTGATAGAAAAAGAAGGATTGTATTATACCGTTAAACAGGTTGTAAAACCACATGATTTAAAAAGCGGCAAATTGGTCCTGACCGACACTGAGCTTGAATTATTAAAACTCATTGAAAATTACAGCGACGAAACAATCACCCGGAAATTCTCAAAAAAAGGGGATAAAGGAAACTTCTTCCAGAACATGGATGAAGAAATGTTTCAAAATCATGTCAGTCCGTACATCGACAAATATATTTACAGGTGTGTCACGCTTTTGATGAAAGGTGGAACGCGCCTGTTTTACAAGCAAACCAAATATGCCAACCTTTACGACGAAGATGTAATCCGGATCAGCCCGATTTATGCTGAATCGGTTTTTCATTTTTACCGGAACGAAAATGGGACCCGGTATAACCTGAAAATAAGTCACGACGGAAAACCTATGGAATTGCTCAATAAAACCATTAAAATGGTTTGTACCAATCCATGTTGTTTTGTGTATCAGAACCAACTTTTCGTTTTCAAACAACTTTCAGGAAAAAAGCTGATTCCGTTTCTGAGCAAAGGATCGGTGTGGATTCAAAAGCAGGCCGAAGAAAAATATTTCCAGAGTTTTATCCTGAACGCCATCAAAGAATCGGATGTAAAAGCGATTGGTTTCGATATCATTGAAAGTAATCCGCCACGGAAAACAATCATTTCGCTGGAACAGGACCTGGCCATGAATCCGGTACTCATCGTTAAATTCAAATACGATACAAATTTATACCTGGCTGATTCGGTTTCGAATGTCTTTGTGAGCCTGGAGAAAAAGCAGGACGATTTTACATTCAAAAAATTTGTGCGAAACCGCGACTGGGAAGACGAGCAGTTGAGTTTTCTTAAGAAACTCGGGCTCAAATACAGAAACGGTTTCTGGAATGAGGAAATAAACAAGGAAATCCCGGAAACTGAAAATCATTACCGTGCCATTCAATGG
This sequence comes from Prolixibacteraceae bacterium, assembly GCA_049277435.1. Classification (GTDB taxonomy): domain Bacteria; phylum Bacteroidota; class Bacteroidia; order Bacteroidales; family Prolixibacteraceae; genus Aquipluma. The sequence goes on along the minus strand of JBASYJ010000227.1, from coordinate 28,085 downwards.
CTCAGTAAAAACCGCGAAGAACTTGAAAAAGCAGGTTTTCAGATTCATCAGCAGAAACTCAATAAAAAATATTTTACCGGTCCGCAATCGCTCGATGTACAGATTCAAAGCAACGAAGACTGGTTCGACATTCTGGCCATGGTTAAATTTGGCGATTTCAAATTTCCATTTTACAGGCTCCGGAAACATATCCTGAATAAGATCCGAGAATTTGAGCTACCTTCAGGAGAAATTGCCATATTGCCACTCGAATGGTTTACTTCGTATGCCGAAATTTTTCCATTTGCCAAAACCGAAGGAAATGTACTGAAGCTGAGAAAGCATCATTTTCAGCTCATTCAGGATAATCTGAAAACCATCGACCGGAAATATTTTGCCAAACTGGAACAAATCAATTCGATTTCGGAAAAACAGATTGAACTTCCGGCAGGACTGAAAGCGAAACTCCGGCATTACCAGCATGAAGGTTATTCGTGGATGTACCAGCTGTACGAAAACCAACTTGGTGGTTGTCTGGCCGATGACATGGGGCTTGGGAAAACCATTCAGGCACTAACCTTGCTGCTGAAAATCAGGAAAAAAAATACGGCAGTGCCCGTTTCTGAATTTATTCCGGAGCAGAAAAACCAATTGTCGCTTTTTGGTGAAACCGATCAGGCCAAAGATCTTCAGCCAGCTTCGTTAATTGTGATGCCCACTTCGCTGATCCACAACTGGGAAAACGAAATCAAAAAATTTTCCCCATCGCTAAAAATCTACAAACACGTTGGCAGTCAGCGCAATAAATCGAAAAATATGATTTCGATGCTGAATTATTACGATGTAATCCTGACGACCTACGGAACGATCAGAAATGATTACCAAATGTTGATGCCGTACAATTTTTATTACCTGATACTGGATGAAAGTCAGAACATTAAAAATTCGTCGTCGAAAACCTATAAAAGCATTCTCGAAATCCGATCGAAGCACAAACTGGTCATCACCGGAACGCCGATCGAAAATTCGCTGAGCGATTTGTGGTCGCAGTTAAATTTCCTGAACAAAGGACTGCTTGGAAGTTTGCCCTATTTTAAGCGTGAATTCATCACACCGATCGAAAAAAAGAACGACGAAGAACAACAAAAAAAGCTGCAAAAGCTGATTCGTCCATTCGTTTTGAGAAGAACAAAAGAAGAAGTTGCCAGCGATTTGCCTTCGTTAACCGAACAAATCAGGTATTGTGAAATGACCGAAGAGCAGAAAGAAGTTTACGAATCGGAAAAATCGGCCATCCGGAATACCATCCTGAAGAACATTGAAACCAACGGGATTAAAAATTCGGCGCTGGTTATTCTTCAGGGTTTGACAAAGCTCAGGCAACTGGCCAATCATCCGTCGCTCGTGTCCGGCGAACAGAATCAGGAATCAGGAAAATTCAACGAAATTTACCGCTGTCTGGAAAGTCTGGTGGCCGAAAAACACAAAGTGTTAATCTTTTCCTCATTCGTTAAGCACCTCGATCTGGTTCAGGAAAAAATTGAATCGGAAAACTGGAAATATTCGAAATTAACCGGAAAAACAACCAATCGACAGGAAGTCATCCGGCAGTTTCAGGAAGACAAAGACAACCATATTTTCCTGATTTCGCTTAAAGCAGGTGGTGTCGGACTGAACCTTACTTCGGCCGATTATGTGTTCATTATTGATCCCTGGTGGAATCCGGCTGCAGAAAATCAGGCCATTAACCGGGCGCACCGCATCGGTCAGGACAAAAAAGTATTTGTCTACCGCTTCATCACCGAAGATTCGATCGAAGAAAAAATTCAGGTCCTGAAATCGAAAAAATCAGCATTGGCCGAAAAATTCGTTGCGTCAAACAATCCATTTAACAATGCGATTACCGAAAACGAAATCATGAGTTTATTCAGCTAAAACGTGATTTTGCCAATCGATTTTCATCCTAAATTTGCACCGTTCCGGAATTATAGTTTCACTATTCCATTTAAAAATAAATTATATGCGACTTTTACTCACACTTGCAATTACTTTATTCCTGATTTTTAATGCACAGGCACAGAAGACAATGAGCCTGAAAGATGCAATTTTAGGTAACGGTTCATATCTCAAACCATCCGTTCCGGAAAAAATAGCCTGGAAAAACAACCAGACTTATCTGATGGTGACCGCCAACAATCTGGTTCAGGAAAACATTCTGGACAATAAATCCACCGAACTGATTTCGCTCACCGATCTGAATAAGGAACTCAGTAAAAACGGAATTTCCGAAGCGGCGCGGTTTCCAGCATATTCAGTATTGAACGATTCGTGTATCTGGTTTCATTCATCCAATCAGCTTGTGGTCTTTAATACCGTAAAAAAATCGATCGAAACAGTTCTTAATTATCCGAAAGATGCTGAAAACACTGACTTCTGTAAAACTAATTCATCCGTGGCTTTTACGGTAAAAAACAATCTTTATATAGCCGGAAAATCAGATATCCGGCAAATCACAAACGATGAAAATCCACATATCATCAATGGTTCCTCGGTGCACCGGAACGAATTTGGAATCACAAAAGGAACTTTTTGGTCGCCTTCAGGAAAACATCTGGCTTTTTATCGCATGGACGAAACAATGGTTGGCGATTATCCGCTGGTTGATTATATGGCCCGCGAAGCAAAACTGAACAATGTAAAATATCCGATGGCCGGAATGAAAAGTCACCAGGTAACTCTGGCCGTTTACAATCTTGAAACTCAAAAAACGCTGTTCCTGAAAACAGGCAAATCCGACGATCATTACCTGACAAACATTTGCTGGGGTCCGGATGAAAAAAGTATTTACATGGCCGAACTGAACCGGGAACAAAATCACCTGAAATTAAACCAGTATTCGGCGATTTCAGGCGAATTTTTAAAAACAATACTGGAAGAACGAAACGAGAAATATGTGGAACCCACACATCCGATCCAATTTTCGATAACCAATCCGGATCAATTCTATTTCCAAAGCCGGCAGGATGGCTGGAATCATGTTTACCTTTATTCCACAACCGGCGAACTGGTGAAACAAATTACACAAGGGAATTGGGAAGTAACCGAAATCCTTGGTTTTGATCAGGAAGAAAAAAATATGATTTTCGAAGCAACGAAAGAAAGTCCCATTGAGCGGCATCTTTATGCAATAAATCTTCGAAACGGAAAAATCGTGAAACTGACCGGTGATGCCGGTACACATTCAGGAATTATTTCGCCTGACGGACATAAAATAATCGATGTCTGGACCAGCACCGATGTTCCCGGGAAAGTTGATCTGATTTCAGAAAAGGGTGAAATTCTAAAATCAATTTCAAAGGCTGAAAACACATTGAAAGATTACGATTTGGGTGAAAATACAGTTTTCACCATCAAAGCTGCTGATGAAAAAACAGATTTGTATTGCCGGATGATCAAACCCAATAATTTCGATCCTGAAAAGAAATATCCGGTAATCGTATATGTTTATGGTGGTCCACACGCGCAGCTGGTAAATAAAACCTGGCTAAACGATGCCCGCTGGTGGCAATATTACATGGCTTCGAAAGGCTTCATCGCTTTTACAGTCGACAGTCGTGGATCTGATAATCGCGGCCTGGAATTCGAAAATGTGATTCACCGCCAGCTGGGAGTGCCCGAAACTGCCGACCAGATGAAAGGGATCGATTACCTGAAATCACTTCCTTATGTTGATGCGAACCGGATTGGTGTGCACGGCTGGAGTTACGGCGGTTTCATGACACTGAACCTGATGCTGAAACATCCGGAAACATTTAAGGTTGGTGTGGCCGGCGGACCTGTGGTTGACTGGAGCCTGTACGAAGTGATGTATGGTGAACGATATATGGACACACCGGAAGAAAATCCGGAGGGATATAAAAACGCGAATATGCTTAATTATATTGATAAACTTGAAGGTAAATTAATGCTTATTCATGGAACACAAGATCAAACGGTGGTGATGCAACACAGCATTCAATTCCTGAAAAAGTGTGTCGATAAAGAAAAACAAGTCGATTTTTTTGTTTATCCGACCTACGAGCACAATGTCAGGGGCAAAGACCGGGTTCATTTAATGGAAAAAGTAAGCAACTATTTTCTGGAAAATTTATAATCTATTCGAAGCGAAGTGGTTCGGGACCTCTTGGCTGAAAGGAATAAAACCGCGATCGTGAAATTTCATCGAGCATAAATCCAGCCGCGCTGACATCGCTCGGATGATACGGATAAAAAGCCAGCCGCAACTGAATGGTTTTAAAGATTAAGTTTTCATTTCTGATCCGGAGGCCAACGCCAAGTCCGGCGTAATAATCGTTCCTGAAAATAATTCGGTCGGGATCACCTATCAGGCCGAGATCGAAGAAGGTAAAGAATGCAGATTTAAAATTCAGGATTGATTTATTCTGAAAAAATACGTTTTCGATATTTAAAGCGAGCCGCTGTTTGCCTTTTCCGATCCGGCTTGCAAAACCCCGGATGCCGCTTCCGTTTCGAAGCAACAAATCCTCCACTTCGAGACGGTTAATTCCAAGGGTGTAATTCAGTTTTATAAATTGCCGGGCTTTCATGTTCCAGATTTCGAAAAGCGGAGAAATAAAATTCATTTTCATATCTACAATTCCCTGCTCCAGTCCTTTCGGTTTCCAGAAGCTACCAACTCCAAGCGAGGTATAAAAGTAAAAAGGATGCATGTTGAAAATATTCCCGGTGGATAAAAACAGATGAGAATACCACCGATCACCAAACTCGTTGTGATCGAATCCAAAGACCAGCTCATGCAAATAACCTTTCGGAATATCCTCGGTGATTCCGTAACTGTAAATCAAATAATCGCGGATATAATTCCTGCGTGAAAAACTCAGACTTCCCAGGTAGAATTTACTGTTAGCAAAATACTGATTGTTATATTCTTCAGGAAAAGGGCGGCTGTAAAAATGCGTGTACCGTACCCTTCCGGAGAGATTGATTTGAAACCGGCTGTCATTGGGATTAATTCCAATCCTGATCCTTCGGCCGTACCAGGCATCTAAAAATAAAAAATTGACCGGCACTTCACTCGTTACATAATCGTTCAGATTAATCTGGTTTGATCTGAAACTCCGGAGTACGGTTAAACCACCGGCATAAACCGATTGCGGCCTTAAAAAGTCGCGCCCGAAATTGATATAAAAACCTTCACGCAGGTAATTATTGGCGTATCCGGCAGCAAAATTCACAAAATTTCCTTCGAAGTTATTTACAGCATAATAGGCTTCAAATCCAAGATTAGGTGTTTTTTCGGTGTGTCCCACCAGGTTAAAACCGATTTCATGCCCAATTCCAAGAATATTTTTATCGTATATTCCAATATTTCCTTTGTTGATGTTGCTTATGCTTCCGGAGAGACCAAACGAAAAAACATCTTTGGTCAGAATAAGAATATCAACCAAATTCTCATTTTCGGGTCTGGGTGTCAGAATAAATCGCACATCCTTCAGATAAGGCAGACTTCGCAACAGCCGCTCATTGTCCATAATCAGGTTTGGATCCAATTGCTGACCTTCACGGATCCATAAATTCCGCCTGATCACATTCAGATTTGATTTGGAGTGTAATTTGTTTCCAAATTTTTCAATTCCAATATTCGTAACTTTGGCCGTATCATAAAAATCAGGGCCAAACACTTCGAGCGATTTAATCCGGATTGAACCAATGGTCCGATTCTCGAAGCCATGATAATATTCGTAGGATAAAAGATCTTTATTGACTGAATCTCCGGTTACACAAATCATCCGTCCGTATAGCCATTTGGTGAGTTTATGGCGCGAGGCCCTAACTTGCAGACTATCATAAAATAAGGCTGGATTGTTTTTCATAATAACAATTCCGGAGGAATCTTTTTTACACGTTTCAATTCCATTCCCGTTCAAGGAAAAGGAGAAGAACAGTATAAAACAGATCCGGATAATCTTCATGATTTGCAGGTGTGAAATTCGAGAATCTAAATTTATCTAATTATTTCAAAAATGCCGATGAATGATCAAATAAGAAAAATCAAGCTGCACAATGTTTTTTTATCCTTGCATCAAAGTGTATTTTTACACGCGAATCAAAACAGATTCTTTTGAATTATAAATTTTCTTCCGATGCTGAATGTTAAAAAGCTATATAAAGAAAATAGTTATGGGATAATGGGCACCCTGATCTTTCATATCCTGCTTGTATCCGGATTTTATATTGCTGAATTAAAACTGGATGTTAAGCCGGTTCCTGAAGAGGCCATATTACTGGATTTCAAATCTGAACCAATCGATGAAAAAAAAATGGCAGAAATGGAGAAAAAAGATGATCAGGGAAAAGATCAATCCGCAAAGACAAATAATTCCGAAAGCAATCAGGCAGTGAATGATGCATCAAATAATATTCAGAAAAGAGACAAGTTTTTTGATGAGAATTACCAGCGGGACATTGAAGATGCAAAAAAAATGGTGGCTGATGTCAATAAACAACTTTCGAAAAAGATACCTCCCGTTAAAAAATTTGAAATGCCGGAAGTAACTACCGAGGGCCAGGATCCGGATTCAATAAAAAATACAATCTACTCCGGGAAAAGCAATATTCATTACAATCTGACAGACCGTTTTCATCTTCGTTTGCCAATTCCGGTGTATCTGGCTAAAGGAGGAGGTGAAATAACGATTGACATTCAGGTTGACCGGTCCGGGAAAGTTATCAAAGCAGAAGCCAGACCAGCAAGAAACAGCTCCGATCCGATGTTGCCAATCTATGCAACACAGGCAGCGGAGCGAACCCTGTTTAATTCATCGGCAAAGGCTCCCGCGGTTCAAAAAGGAACCATTACATATCACTTTGTATCTCAGTAACTTTTAGTTAATGTTAACATTACAATTACTTCAGTAACATTTAACAATTAATTTCAAATATTCTCATTATCCACTCCTATATTTGTCATACATTTTTTTTCATAAGTTTAGGTTTAGTTAGGTTAGTTAGTTTAAGAGAGGAAAGGTAGAACAGAGGTTCTGCCTTTTTCTTTTTATGCCCGGCTCAATTTCGGCAAGACCTCCATCTGTTTACATCATCAGTTTCATTTTCAATATTTTTTCTGAAAACCAAAATCAGGGCTAATCAGGAATCAATTTATTTAACATCATTTAACAATTCTTTAAACAATTTCAAAGTTACATGGCATACATTTGTAATACATTTTTTTTCATAAGTTTAGGTTTAGTTAGGTTAGTTAGTTTAAGAGAGAAAAGGTAGAACAGAGGTTCTACCTTTTTATTTTTTTATCCGATTTTAATTTCAATAAGCGATCATTTTCTATCATTCTAATTCCAACCAGGAAATTTCTAAAACTCTTCTGTGATATTTTTTATACACCCAATTGCCTAAATTATATGCTCGGTTAATTTCCGGAATAAAGCATATAATCAAATACCAACCATTCAGACAAGTAACACAGTCAGATTTTATCAAAACCCAGGCATACTTATTAAAAATCAAAATTAGCAAGCCGGATATTCAATTATTTAAAGTACAAAATCAACCTTTTTTTCTATATTCTGAAAAGCTGAATTTTATATTATATCAGAATCACTATAAAATATTTGTATTTTACACAATTTATATTGATTTTTAAATCCAAATTGAATCAATACAATTTAACTGTCCAGGCATTTAAACGCTATAACTTTTTGTGATGATAGATTATTCTAACCTTGACATATTAAATGGGATTCTTAGAAATGATACGATCGTACTTCAACACATTTATAAGAACTTCTATTCAAAAATTAACTTCTTTATCAAAAAGAACAGCGGGGATGATGATGATGCCAATGATATTTTTCAGGAAGCAATTATAATTATTTATCGAAAATTAAAAGCCAACGAATTAGTCCTTGATTGCACTTTCGAAACCTATTTGTATTCTGTTTGTCGGTATTTATGGTTGAAACAACTTGAAAAACGGAAACTCGAGAAAGAAAAAATCAAAGATAATCACGAATACAACGAAGATATTTATGATGACGGCCTTGAAAAAGTTGTTGATTTAAATGAACGATATAGCTTATATCAAAGACACTTTACCAATTTAGGTAAAGACTGCCAAAAGATACTTCAATTATATTTCGATAAAGTTCCTCTCAAAAACATTGCCCAGATCATGGGGTTCAAAAGCGAGAAATACGCCAAGAAAAGAAAATTCAAATGCAAAGAATATCTGATAAAGAGTATTAAACAAGATCTGGAGTACAAAAACATCTTAAGTGGGAATCAATAATCCGATTAATTATTTTATGGTTTTGGGCAAAAAACAGTTAACGGAATTGATAAAATTATTTCCTGAAAACGTTCGCAAATCGAAGTAAAAACCAGCATTTTTTTTGCAGAACAACCTATTGAAATACCAGGGACCTCCGGATTCTTCATTTCTGCATATTTGCTTCCTGAGCCGGTTTATCCGACTATTATGCAAGTATTGCTGCATATTATAAAACTACAGTGTCAACTTTCATATCCTATTCCTTTTAACGAAACTACCGTATCTGTTGCCGATGCGAAAACTTATTAAACTCAGGTAAAAGCTGATAAAGGTTTTACCTTTCCGGTATGGTTGGTCGCTCTGGGAATGGAGCGTCGTAAGGAATTTAATGCGAAGTATTGTCTTGCACAGGATTTGATTCGTTCCGGATTTATGGAAGATCACATCACTCACAATTATCCAAATGGACAAGGATATCCGAACACAATTCCACTGGTACAGGATGACTGGCAGACTAACCGTGTTTTCGATTGCGTTCCGGCAAAGATGAATATGCCGATTCCAACGGAAGAGTTGCTGAAAAACAAGTTGTGTGATCAGAATGAAACATACAAATAAGGCAATCAAATTAGATTACCTGTTATGTGAAAATGTGTTATTTTAATTATTCATTAGAAAAAAGTGCCACTCATTTTGGGTGGCACTTTTTATGTCAAAAAAAAAATTGTACGTAGATTGTTGTACATTAATGGCATTAATAGTTGTTTCAAATGATCAAATACGCTCAATTATTCAGAATTACACATTGAATATCTAAAAATTGAAAAGTTTTCAACTGTAATATTCTAATTTTATCTTACCTAAATCTAATGTAAAATGAAAAAGAATTTTATTTCAGTTCTGATATTTCACTTTTGTATCCTGACCTTTAACGGTTTTACACAAAACCTTGTTATCCCATCGCCATCGGGTTACGATATCGGCCGGGATGATATTCCTCATGGGAAAATCGATACAATTAGCTACCATTCAGCAACTGTTGGCACAGACCGGAAAGCGCTGGTTTACACTCCTCCGGGCTATTCGAAAGACAAAAAATACCCGGTACTTTACCTGCTTCATGGAATTGGTGGCGACGAAAAGGAATGGTTCAATGGTGCCCATCCCGAAATTATACTGGATAATCTGTATGCCGAAAAGAAAGTTGAACCCATGATTGTGGTGATGCCAAACGGCCGGGCCATGAAAGACGACCGCGCAACCGGCAACATCATGGCTCCTGATAAGGTTCAGGCTTTTGCCACTTTCGGACAGGATCTGATTAATGATCTGATTCCACACATTGAAAAAAATTACCCGATAATCAAAGATCCTGAACACCGCGCCATTGCTGGTTTATCGATGGGTGGTGGACAATCGCTGAACTTTGGTTTGGGCAACCTCGATAAATTTGCCTGGGTGGGCGGATTTTCTTCAGCACCAAATACAAAAAAGCCTGAAGAATTAGTACCCAATCCTGAAGAAGCGAAAGCTAAATTGAAACTGCTTTGGCTTTCGTGTGGAGATAAAGACGGGCTGATCAGTTTTAGCCAACGCACCCACAATTACCTGAAAAAATACAATGTACCTCATATTTACTTTATCGATCATGGGTATCACGATTTTAAAGTCTGGAAAAACAGTTTATACATGTTCTCACAGTTGATTTTTAAACCTGTTGACATTGCGACTTTCGATAAGACCAGCAATGTTGGAAGACCCGCAGAATCGAACATCCGTTCGGCCAGATATCCGCAGATTTTACCTGACGGACACGCCGTATTTCGTATAAAAGCTCCTGAAGCACAAAAAGTTCAGCTCGATCTGGGCAAAAAATACGACATGGTGAAAAATGCTGAAGGGGTTTGGGAAACGACTACCGATTCGTTAAGCGAAGGTTTTCATTACTATTCTTTAATTATCGACGGTGTTGCTGTCGCCGATCCGGCAAGCGAATCGTTCTACGGAATGGGCCGAATGGCCAGTGGTTTCGAAGTTCCTTTTAAAGGTGACAGCTATTACGAAATCAGAAATGTGCCGCATGGCGACATCCGCATCAGGAATTATTACTCAAATATCACCAACTCATGGCGTAATTTTTACATGTACACCCCTCCCGGTTACGACGAAAATACAGGTGAAAAATATCCTGTTTTATATATTCTGCATGGTGGTGGCGAAGATCAGCGCGGTTGGGCAACCCAGGGCAAAACCGATTTAATTCTCGACAATTTAATTGCTGCAAAAAAAGCAGTGCCTATGATCGTGGTGATGGTTGACGGAAATATTCCATTAAATGGTTTTGGGGAAGAGAACTTAAAAGTCTTCGAAAAGGAGTTAAAACAAAGTGTCATTCCGTTTATCGAGAAAAATTACCGGGTTAAAACCGATGCGAATTCGCGGGCACTGGCTGGTTTATCAATGGGCGGTATTCAAACACTTTATTCCGGAGTGAAAAACACGAACCTTTTCTCCTATCTGGGAGTATTCAGTTCAGGATGGATTCAACCTATGCAAAAAGATCTTGCAGATTCGCAATATGCCTTTATGCAAAGCAATACAAACGAGATCAACACTAATCTGAAGCAATTCTGGATTTCTCAGGGCGGAAAAGAAGATATTGCCTGGAAGAATTGTCAAACCATGCTTTCGAAATTCGATGAGATGAAGATTAAATACACCTACAGCGAATACCCCGGTGGTCATTCCTGGCCGGTATGGCGAAATAACCTGTATAATTTTGCACAAATCCTTTTTAAATAAACGAATTTAATTCCGGAACCTGCCTTTTTAAAACCCTGGGTACACGGGGCTTGAAGGGGGCCTAACTTTTAACGATGAAACAACTAACCAAATCACTGCTATTTCTGATTCTTTTGACTTCCACGCTTTCGGTCTATCCACAACCGAAAAAGGATCAATCCACCATTTGTAACCCGATTAACCTGAGCTACCGGTTTTGTCCCGAAGCGCCTTCTCGTCGTGAAGCAGCCGATCCTACGATGGTCACGTTCAAAGGCGAATACTACCTTTTTGCATCCAAATCAGGAGGATATTTTCATTCGACCGACCTAATCAACTGGGATTTAATCACTACGAATGACCTTCCTCTGGAAGACTATGCACCAACTGTAGTTGAAATGCAGGGATCGCTTTATTTTATGACTTCGAAAAATGATCCTCCGCTGACCATCTATAAAACAGCAAATCCAAAATCAGGAAAATGGGAAGTTGCCAATGCTGCATTTCCGATTGGGATGACCGATCCAGATTTGTTTGTTGACGATGATGGCCGTTTGTATTTCTATTATGGTTGTTCCAACGTAAATCCAATTTATGCGGTAGAGCTGGATATCAAAACGCTTAACCCAATTGGGGAACCGGTTGCCGTGATCAGGAGCGACAAGAAAAAATACGGATGGGAAAGGTCGGGCGATTACAACGAAATTGGCAACGATCCCTGGATTGAAGGTGCATGGATGACCAAACACGATGGCAAATATTATTTACAATATGCCGGTCCGGGTACCGAATTCAAAAGTTACGGCGATGGTGTTTATGTTGCCGATCAGCCGCTGGGGCCGTTTAAGTTGGCGATACACAATCCTTTTTCCTACAAGCCTGAAGGATTTATCGCAGGGGCCGGTCACAGCAGTACCTTTCAGGATAAACATGGCAATTACTGGCACATGGCAACCATGACCATCTCGCAAAAACACATGTTCGAGCGTCGTCTGGGATTATTCCCGACATTCTTCGACAAAGATGGTGAAATGTACGCCTACACCGGTTTTGGCGATTTTCCGTTTAAGGTTCCGAATAAAAAGATTTCCGATCCATCGGAGTTGTTCCCGGATTGGATGCTTCTTTCGTACAACAAATCCGTTGAGGTTTCTTCTGAACTGCCTGATCATCCAAAGAAATTTGCGGCCAATGAAGATATCCGGACTTTCTGGAGTGCAAAAACAGGCGACAAAGGTGAATGGATCAGCATGGATTTACAAAAGGAAAGCACCGTAAATGCTGTTCAGATCAATTTTGCTGAAAACGAAACAAAAATCTTCGGACGCCAACCGGATATTTATTATCAGTATCTGCTTGAATATTCCGGCGATGGCAAAACCTGGAAAACCCTGGCTGATAAAACCTCGAATAAAACGGATGTACCGCACGATTACATTGAGCTGGCCAAACCGGTTAAAGCACGTTACATCAAACTCACCAATTATAAGGTTCCTTCAGGAACATTTGCTCTCGCTGGTCTGCGTGTCTTTGGGAATGGCGGCGGGAAAGCACCATCCGAAGTGAAGAATTTAAGCCTGAAACGTTCTGAAACCGACCGCTGTGTGGTGGATATCAACTGGGCAAAAGTTCCGGGTGCGGTTGGATATAACATCCGTTACGGAACCAGCAAAGACAAACTCTACCAAAATTACCAGGTCATTGGAACTGAAACCCTGACCATCCGAAGTTTAAATGCCCTTCAGAAATATTATTTCACCATCGATGTTTTTAACGGGAGTGGCATTACAAAAGGGAAAAACATTATTGAATTGAATTGAATTAACCGGTTTAATCCATGCAAAAATTTCTGCTAATCATTCTCGTTTTTCTTTCTGTCAGCTTTTCGGTAAAAGCGCAGCAGTTGTTTGTTGGGGCTAATTACCATCCACATGATGACAAGAACATGGAGAAGATAAAAAAGGATATTGAGCTGATGAAAGCAGCCGGACTGAAGGTGGTCCGGATGGGACATTTGGCCTGGGACAGCTATGAACCTTCGGAAGGAAATTTTGATTTTGAATGGTTTGATCAGGTCATGGACAGGATGAATGCTGCCGGAATCAAGGTAATTCTGGACATTGCCATTCGCCCGGCACCAATCTGGCTGCACCATAAATTTCCATCCATCGACATTGTTGATGCGGGTGGCGACGTGTTGTATCCCAATCATCGGTATATGGAAGATGTCGGCGATCCGAATTACCAGAACTATGCCTTGCGCTTTACTGATGTCATCTCAAAACGTTACGCCAAACATCCGGCTTTGCTGGCTTTCGGAATCGACAATGAATCGGGCGATGGCCGTATTTCGTATTCCGAAACTGCCCGGCAACGATTTATCGTCTGGTTAAAGAATAAATATTCAAGCCTCGAAAACATCAATAAAGCCTGGGCAACACAACGCTGGTCACGAAAACTCAACCAGTTTGAAGAAATTGGATTCCCGGTGGCTACCCACCAAACTGATGTGCCTGAACGGATGCTCGATTTCAGACGTTTTGTTTCCGACGAAGTCAATGGACTTCTGTTCAAGGTGCTTGATGTTGTAAACACCAATGCCCCCAAAGTTTTAACCAATACCAATGCCTGGTATTACAGTTCACTCAAGTATTTCGACTATTCGCAAATTGCCTACTCCGGAAAAATGACCCGCGAAGGCTGCGGATTCTATCCCGGACTTTCGCTAACTACCAACTGGGGTGTCATGAATGCTTTGTTCGGTATTTCCCGGATTCAGTTTGAAAGTACCAATCCGTTCTGGTGCAGCGAATTTACAACCATGACTGCAGTTCCAAATTCCATCCGGAAATCGGCTTATGCCACGTTAATGTATGGCAACCAGATGGTTTGTGGCTGGACCTGGCAAAGTATGCTTGCCGGCGAAGAACAATACCTGGAAGGAATGATTGATTGGGATGGTGTTCCAAACCGCAAATACGAAGAATACAAACAAATTGCTACTGAATTTAGGAAGATCGAAATTTTTTTTCCGTATCAGCTCCAGGCAGAAGTTGGTCTGGCCTTCTCATTTCCAAGCCAGATTGCAAGCAGATATTTTCCTGAACAACATGACAACCAGTTGCAAGCCTGCTTCGATATGTTCTATTGGCGAAACATGGATGCCCGGATTGTTGAAATCAGCCGAAGTACATTGAATTACAAAATCCTGATTGTTCCCGGAGTTGCCGTAATGGATAAAACCACAGCAACCAAAATCCGTGACTTTGTAAAAAATGGCGGAACAGTGATCATGACCAGCAATTCGGCTATTGTTGACGAATCCGGACAAGTTTTCGCATCGACCCGTCCTGGTTATTTAAGTGATGTATTCGGTATCCGCGTTGGAAGCTACGAGGAAACTGAAGCGCTCAATGAAATTTCAAGGAAATCGTATAAAGGCAAGAAACTTGAATTTACCTATCAGGGAAAAGCCATCAATACTGAATCTGCAAGGTTTGATCTTTTGGAACCAAAAGGCGCCGAAATTCTTGGAAGCATAACCAGCTTAGATAAGGATTATCCAATCATGACTTCAAATAAATACGGAAAAGGAAGGGCAATTTATATTGGACTACCTGCCAAAGGCGAAGTTCTTGGCACCTTGCTGGATGAACTGATCGTTGAACTGGGCATTAAGAAAGGACCTGAAGTGCCTTCCGGAGTAATGGCCCGGCAAATTGATAAAAACCATTATTTATACCTGAATATGAGTGGTGAAACCAAGGAGATTACTCAGAAAGGAAACTCACGAAGTATCCTTTCTGATAAAGATTACACCGGCAATTTCAAGATTGCACCTTATGAACCTGAATTCATAGAAATCTTTAATTGAAACGAACCCGACATATGCTGCAGTCATCGATTTTCAAACGAATGATTATAAAACAAAAATCGAGAACAATGCTTTTTTAAGCCTCCGCTACTGGGGAGGTTTGGAGGGGCTTTAAAAATTTTTAGAATATGAAACGACATTTTATTCCATTCATCTTTTTATTGACTTTGTCAGCTTCGATGTGCCTGGCACAAACTGAAAAAGCCACAATTACTGAAGACTTTAAACCTTCAACCCTGAATCAACCCGGAAAAGAATACCCGCAGGTAAACTCGCAGGGCTATGCCCGGTTCCGTGTTGAAGCCCCTACTGCCCAAAGTATAAATGTAAGTCTCGGACTCGGTGGAAAAGGTGGTACAAACCTGACCAAAACTACCGACGGTGTCTGGATGGGAACGACAGAAGGCCCTTTGGACGAAGGGTTCCATTATTACCATTTGACCATCGACGGTGGTGTATTTAATGATCCGGGTGCTTTAAACTTTTACGGATCAATACGTTGGGAAAGTGGTATCGAAATACCGGCACACGATCAGGATTTTTATGCGTTGAAAGATGTTCCTCACGGCCATGTGCAGCAGATTCTGTTCCCATCCAAAAGCACAAATACTTCGCGCAGGGCATTTGTTTACACCCCTCCGGGTTACGAAAAAAACCAATCTCAGAAATATCCGGTTTTATACCTGCAGCACGGCTGGGGCGAAGACGAAACGGCATGGTCAAATCAAGGACATGCAAACCTGATCATGGACAACCTGATCGCTGAAGGCAAAATCAAACCATTCCTGATTGTGATGACCTACGGTATGACCAATGAAATCAAGTTCGGTGGTCTCCGGAATTTCGACATCACTCCATTCCAGACAGTGCTTGTTGACGAACTGGTCCCATACGTGGATGCCAATTTCCGCACGATTTCCGACCAGCCTCACCGGGCAATGGCCGGACTTTCGATGGGTGGCATGGAAACAAAGATGATTACGCTAAACAAACCTGAAGTATTCTCGCACTTTGCTCTGTTAAGCGGCGGAACTTACGCTCCGGAAGACATTAAAGATAAATCGAAAGTTAAACTCATCTTTCTAAGCTGCGGAAGCAAAGAAAGACCTGACGGGGTTAAGAATTCAGTCGTTGCACTTAAAGAAGCCGGCTTCAATGCTGTTTCATACATTTCTGAAGGTACTGCTCACGAATTCCTGACCTGGCGTCGCGGACTGCATGAACTGGCTCCTCTTCTGTTTAAAGATTAATTGAGAAACAATGGATAAACGAATATTGCTAATCGTATTCGCAACGCTGTTCATTAAAGGAATTTGCCTAGCACAGTCAACCCAGACCGGAGTTACGGAAGATTTCAAATCATCTTCCGTGAATCAAGCTGGCAGGCAATTTCCACAGGTAAATTCCGAAAGGTGTGTGCGTGCCCGGATTTTTGCTCCTGAAGCAAAAAAAGTACAACTCGATCTTGGTGGAGTGAAATACAACATGGTAAAAGATGCCACCGGAATGTGGACCGGAGAGTCGGCTCCCCAGGATGAAGGGTTTCACTACTATCAGCTGAATATTGATGGTGCTTCAGTTCCCGATCCCGGGACCCAATATTTTTACGGGGCAGGCCGCTGGGGAAGCGGAATTGAAATTCCTTCCTCAGATCAGGATTTTTTTGCTTTGAAGGATGTTCCGCACGGCCTGGTTAGCGAGAATATCTATTTTTCGAAAATCACCAATTCGTTCAGGCGTTGTTTTGTTTACACACCGGCAGGCTACGAGCAAAATACCCAAAGCCGATATCCGGTCCTTTATCTTCAGCATGGAAGTTTCGAAGATGAAACCGGATGGGCTGCCCAGGGAAAAGCGAATTTAATTCTCGATAATCTGATCGCGGCAGGAAAAGCAAAACCTATGATTGTGGTGATGGACAACGGTTATGCCAATAAACAACAGGATGCCTCCAATAGTAAAACCCGCCCTGTTTCAGTGTTTGAGGAAGTGATGATCAACGAAATCATTCCAATGACCGATACGAAGTTTCGCACCATTGCCGACCGCGAACATCGCGCCATTGCCGGACTGTCGATGGGTGCCAACCAAACCATGCGCATCATCATGAACAACCTCGACAAGTTTGCTTCTTATGGAGGTTTTAGTGGAACTTCCAATTATCCGGCATCCGATGAAATCGATCCGGAAAAATTTTTGGATGGAAAATTCAAAGATGGAAAAACATTGAACAAACAACTCAACGTTTTCTGGCTCGGATTGGGAACAAAAGAACCCAATCCTTTCCCGGGTTCAGTGGGCGCATTTCGCAAAATGCTGGAAAAACAGGGCATAAATTACGTGTATTACGAGTCTCCGGATACCGCCCACGAATGGCTGACCTGGCGCAGAGACCTTAATGAGTTTGCACCTTTATTATTTAAATAATCACTCAATGAAAAGGATAATGATTTTAGTTTCAATGTTTATGGTGTTTATTACTGGGCAAAGTTTCGCACAGCAACCATCACCGGTAAAAGTTGAGGAAGGAATTGTTCAGGGAACAATTGAAAACGGATTAGCCGTTTACAAAGGAATACCGTTTGCCACGCCACCTGTCGGTGAACTTCGCTGGAAAGCTCCTCAGCCTGCTGAAAAATGGGAAGGAGTAAAACAAACGACTCAATTTGCACCGGTACCGATGCAGGGCGGAAACCCTCCCTCAGGAAAAAGTGAAGACTGCCTGTACCTGAACATTTGGGCTCCGGCAAAATCAGCAGATGAAAATCTGCCCGTACTGGTATGGATTTATGGAGGAGGATTTAGCTTTGGATCAACTGCCGAGCCAGTTTCAGATGGTGCAAAACTTGCAAAAAAGGGAGTTGTTCTGGTAAGCATAGCGTATCGTGTTAATCAGTTCGGGTTTTTGGCACACCCGGAGCTGAGCGCAGAAAGCCCAAATCATGTTTCTGGAAACTATGGTATTCTTGACCAAATTGCCGGTCTTGAATGGATTCATAAAAATATTGCTGCGTTTGGAGGAGATCCGAAAAAGGTGACCATCTTCGGAGAATCAGCAGGGGGAATATCAGTTAGCATGTTGTGTGCTTCACCTCTTACAAAAGGACTTATAAGCGGTGCGATTTCGCAAAGTGGCGGTTCGTTTGGCCCAACGCGGCCAACAACTTACCCGGGCGAGAATATGAAAACTCTCGAACAGGCGGAAGCCGAGGGAGTTGCTTTTGCTCAAAAAGCCGGCGTTTCAAACATTTCCGAACTTCGGGCAATTCCGGCAGACCAATTGCCTACCGGATTTGGGATGCCCGGCGGATGGCCAATTGTCGATGGTTATGTAATTCCGGATGATCAGCACAAACTTTATAAGGCCGGAAAATACAATGATGTACCCGTTCTTATTGGGTATAATTCCGACGAAGGGGCAAGTTTTTCAAGAGAAAAAACTCCGGAAGAATATTTTGCAGGAGTTAAAGCCCGATATGGGAAATTTGCTGACGACCTGATTAAGGCTTATCCGGCCGGAGAAAAAACAGTTCCAAAAACTGCGCGCGATTTAGCCCGTGATGCCGCATTTGGTTGGCAAACATGGAGCTGGGCTAAGCTTCAGTCTCAAACCGGAAAATCGAAAGTTTTCTATTACTATTTTGATCAGCATCCCGATTATCCGGAAGATTCACCTCGTTTTGGTTATGGTTCTCCTCATGGCCAGGATGTTGGCTATGTTTTTATGAACCTCGATCCATCAAACCCGCAAACGACAAAATCCGATCTTGAAATCTCGGAAGCAATGGGAACTTATTGGACCAACTTCGCCAGATACGGCGATCCTAACGGACAGGGAGTTCCGCACTGGCCGGCTTTCAGCGATGCCAATCCGCAGGTGATGTATTTCGGCCAGAAACCTTACATCGGGCCTGTACCCAGAGCAGAATCACTTAAAGTTTTGGATAGCTATTTTGAATGGAGACGTTCGCCGGAAGGTGAAGCCTGGGCAAAGTAAATTTTCAAAGATAAGTCTCACTTTCAAAAGAATCAACATGAGAAAAGTATATCTGGCATTACTGGTAATTGCTTGCATGATAAGCTTGCAGCCAGTTGTTTTAGCACAGGAAATAAGTAAACTTCCACGAAGCACTCCTGAACTGGAAGGCGTTTCTTCAGCAGGAATTATTGATTTCATAAATGCTGCTGATACAAGTGGCCTTGAAAACCACAGTTTTATGATGCTCCGGCATGGAAAGGTTATTGCCGAAGGCTGGTGGAAACCATATGGACCTGAATACAAACACATCATGTTCTCAGCCAGTAAAACATTTACGGCTACCGCCGTTGGTCTTGCCGTTTCGGAGAACAGGTTGAAAGTGACTGACAAAATCATCAGTTTCTTCCCCTATTCATTGCCTGATTCAATCAGCGATTACATGAAGGAGATGACGGTGAAAGACCTGTTGACCATGTCAGCCGGACAGGACCCCGAGCCAAGTGCCTGGGGCGCCGGCGGTGACTGGATGACGACTTTTATTTCGACGGAACCAAAATTCAAACCGGGTTCGGTTTTCAAATACAACAACATGGCCACTTTTATGCTTTCGGCTATTGTTCAGCAGGTTACAGGCGAGACAGTATTCGATTACCTCCTGCCACGGATTTTTAAACCGCTGGGTATCCGCGGAATCGACTGGGACCTGAATCCGCAGGGAATTACCATGGGAATGATTGGTTTGCGACTCAGGACAGAAGACCTCGCAAAATTCGGACAGTTGCTTTTGAATGGAGGCGTTTGGAACGGTAAACAATTAATCCCGAAAGAATGGGTAAAAGAGGCAACTGCTTTTCATATTAAAAACTCGGGACCTGAAGGAGAAAACAGTAAAAGTGATTGGGAACAGGGCTACGCCTACCAGATGTGGCGTGGCAAAAACAACACGGTGAGGCTCGACGGAATGGCCGGTCAGTTTGTGGTAATCATTCCCGATAAAGATGCCATTGTGGTTTTTACCGCCAACAATACCAACACGCAGAAGCAACTCGACCTGATACACAATTTCCTGATTCCGGCAATAAAATCAGACAAACCACTGGCGCCTGCTCCGGCACTCCAGGAAGAAGTGACGAAAAAGGCTGCCGCTCTGAATATCAGTCCCGGGTTTGAAAAATCCATTGAAACGGATTTTGAAAATTCACTTCCGGGGAAGGAATTTATTCTTTCAGAAAACGATAACAAAATTCAGTCGGTTTATTTATCGTTTAAAGATGGCATCTGCACTTTTTCAATCAAAAGAGACAACACAATTTCTTCAATCCAGGCTGGTACAAAAGAGTGGCTGGTTTCAAAAACCTTGTCGGCTTCGCTTTTAGCGCCTCCGCGAGGCAATTTCTCGAAATCGGTTGATGCCAGTTATTCCATTTTGAAGCCTGTAATTAAGGTGGCCGCCCGATATGCCTGGACCGAAGAGAAAACGCTGGAGATTACTGGTCGGTTTGTGGAAGAATCGTTGGGCTCGGAAACCATCGTATGTAAATTTTCAGAACAAAATAATGATGTCAGGGTCACCATCGAATCCAAAACTCCGGCACGCGCCGGAAGGGGTATTGGAAATCAACAACCTGTTGTTTTGAGGGGTACGATGGTCAAAATAAAATAAAACAGTTAGGTTTTAAAGCTGACTTCAAATAACGAAATCAATAGAAACGAAGTAATAATAGAATGATATGAATTTCAACATTAATAAGATAGGGCGGTTTTTGTTTGCATTGGCTGTTGGCTGTTTTATGCTGAATCAGGTGGTAACAGCTCAGGAAAAATTGTATCCCAACGAGTTCCCGTTGGGAGATGTAATGCTGCTGGATGGCCCGTTTAAACAGGCCTGCGATCTGAACATTCAAACACTTCTGAAATATGATGTCGATCGTTTGCTGGCTCCATACCGGAAAGAAGCCGGATTGCCCGAAAAGGCAAAATGTTATCCCAATTGGGATGGGCTCGATGGCCACGTTGGTGGTCATTACCTGTCGGCAATGGCGATAAACTATGCCGCAACAGGAAATACCGAATGCAGGAAACGCATGGATTACATGATTTCGGAGTTAAAAATCTGCCAGGATGCCAATGCACTGAAATATCCCGGTTGGGGCGTCGGTTATGTCGGGGGAATTCCAAACAGTCAGGATTTATGGCCAAAGATTAAAGCCGGAGAAGTTGGGGCAATCTGGAAATATTGGGCTCCCTACTACAATATCCACAAGATGTTTGCAGGACTGCGAGATGCCTGGTTATACACGGGCAGTACCGAAGCAAAGAATATTTTCCTGAATTTTTGTGATTGGGCAATTTCAGTTACCTCAGGTTTGACAGATGCTCAAATGGAAGAAATGCTCGGAAACGAACATGGTGGAATGGACGAGGTGCTGGCCGATGCTTACCAGATTACCGGAAATGAAAAATACCTGACAGGCGCAAAACGCTATTCACATAAAATGTTTCTCGATCCATTGTCGCAGGGAATTGACAATCTGGACAACAAACACGCCAATACCCAAATCCCGAAATTTATCGGGTTCGAACGTATTGCAGAGCTTGGTGGCGATGAGAAATACGGCAAAGCAGGCAGCTTTTTCTGGGAAACGGTTACCAGCAACCGTTCGCTGGCTTTTGGAGGAAACAGCCGACGGGAACATTTCCCGGCCAAAGAATCGTGCATCGATTTTATTACCGTCAATGATGGTCCGGAATCGTGCAATTCATACAACATGCTCAAGCTAACCGAAGACTTGTTCAGGATTCATCCTTCGGCCAAATATGCCGATTATTACGAACGTACCGTTTTCAACCACATTCTTTCGACCCAACATCCGGAGCATGGTGGCTATGTGTATTTCACCTCGGCACGCCCTCGTCATTACCGGGTTTATTCCGCTCCGAATGAAGCCATGTGGTGTTGTGTGGGTACCGGCATGGAAAACCACGGCAAATATAACCAGTTTATCTACACCCATTCAAAAGACTCGTTGTTCCTGAATCTGTTTATTGCTTCCGAACTGAACTGGAAGGAAAAGGGTGTTAAAATCAAACAGGAAACCAGTTTTCCGGATGAGGAACAAACAAAACTGACGATTACTGAAGGTGATTCAAATTTTAAATTAATGGTTCGGTATCCGGTTTGGGTAAGCGAAGGTGCATTAAAGATTTCAGTTAACGGCAGGGATGTTCACGTTACATCACTTCCTTCATCTTATGTATGCATCGACCGGAAATGGAAAAAGGGCGATGTCATTAAAATCACTCTGCCGATGCACAATACCATCGAACATTTGCCCAATGTTCCTGAATACATTGCGTTTATGCACGGCCCTATTTTGCTGGGAGCCAAAACCGGGACCGAAGATTTAAAAGGACTGGTTGCCGACGATGGGCGTTGGGGGCAGTATGCCGGCGGAGAGTATTTGCCAGTTAACAAAGCTCCAATCCTGATTGAAGACAATATTCAAAACATTGGTGATAAACTGGTGCCGGTGAAAGGAAAACCTCTAAACTTCAGGCTAAACGTAAAAATGGAAAATCCTGCCGGTCTTACCCTGGAACCGTTTTATAAAATACACGATGCCCGGTACATGATGTATTGGCTGGCCCTTTCAAATTCGGGGTACAAGGCGTATACTGATTCATTGGCAAACATTGAAAAAGAAAAACTGGCCCTCGAAAAACTCACCATTGATCAGGTTGCCACCGGTGAGCAACAACCTGAAACCGATCATGTCCTTCAAAAGGATAATTCTGTTACCGGCAACAATTTGAATGAGTTTTATCGCGAGGCACGCAATGGAGGTTATTTCAGTTACGATCTGGCAACAAAATCAGAAACCAATCTGAGCCTGCTCGTTCGATACTGGGGAGCTGAATGGGGAAACCGGAAGTTTGACATACTCATCGACGATCAAAAAGTACTGACCGTTGACAATACGGATAAATGGAACCAGTCGATGTTTAAGGAGGAGGAATATTCAATTCCCGATTCAATGGTTACCGGAAAAACACATGTACGGGTAAAATTTCTGTCTTTTCCGGGAAGTACTGCCGGAGCGGTTTATCACCTCAGGTTAATAAGAAAGTAGATATTTGAAAAATAAAAAATTACAAATAGAAAAAGGTTAAAAAATGGAAAAAATACAAATTAACAGAACGACTGCTAGTAGAAGTACAATACTTCTGACAGCTGTTTTTACTATGCTGGTTACATTAACCGGTTTCAGCCAGAAAGGAAATCGAGCCAGCAATGCGCCGGTGTTTACAAACTTTGTGTACCAGGGCAACGATAAAGTTTACAACGATTTTCCGTTAAAGCCGGATGAGTTTTATAACCCTATTTTGCAGGGTTGTTATCCCGACCCAAGCATTACCAGAAAAGGCGACGATTACTATCTGGTGACCTCAACGTTTGCCATGTTTCCCGGCGTACCGATTTTTCAATCCAAAGATTTGGTGAACTGGACTCAGATTGGCCACGTGCTCGACCGCGTTTCGCAACTCGTACTGCACGATTGCGGAATCAGCGCAGGCATTTATGCGCCGCAGATTCTGTACAATAAAAATAACGACACCTTTTACATGATTACCACCGAATTTTCGGGTGGTTTCGGAAATATTGTAGTGAAAACTAAAGATCCGCTCAAAGGCTGGAGCGACCCGATAAAACTGGCATTCAACGGAATAGATCCATCGCTTTTCTTCGACGATAACGGGAAAGGGTATGTAGTTCACAACGACGCACCTGATCCAGGAAAGGAGTTATACAATGGTCATCGGGTTATAAAGATTTGGGAATATGATGTTGAAGCTGATAAAATTATTCCAGGAACTGACAAAATCATTGTGGATGGCGGTGTTGACCTTGCGAAAAAGCCAATCTGGATTGAAGCTCCGCACATTTACAAAAAGAACGACAAGTATTACCTGATGTGTGCCGAGGGCGGTACCGGCGGCTGGCACAGCGAGGTGATTTTTATCAGCGACAATCCGAAAGGCCCATACACTCCAGCACCCAGTAACCCGATTCTTACGCAAAGACATTTCCCAAAAGAAAGGGAAAACAAGGTGGACTGGGCCGGGCATGCCGATTTGGTTTTAGGACCTGATAATGAAAAATATTACGGTGTATTCCTGGCGGTACGTCCGAATGAAAAACAACGGGTGAACACCGGCCGCGAGACTTTTATTTTGCCAGTGGATTGGTCGGGAGAATTTCCGGTTTTCGAAAATGGCCTGGTTCCGATGGAGCCCAAACTGAAAATGCCCAAAGGTGTTACTGAAAACAAAGCCGGGAAAGATGGATTCTTCCCCAGTGGCAACTTCACGTTTACCGATCATTTCACTTCCGAAAAATTGGATTACCGCTGGATTGGGCTGAGAGGGCCACGCGAGGAATTTATTTTGGTCACCAAAAATGGATTACAGATAAAACCATTCGAGGCCAATATCAAGGAAGTGAAACCCACATCCACCCTATTTTACCGACAGATGCACAAAACTTTTTCGTTTGCAGCAACAATCGATTATAAACCCGAAACAGAAAAAGATCTGGCCGGGATTGTAGCATTACAAAGCGAACGGTACAACTATGTTTTTGGCATCACCAAAAAGGGAGCTGACTATTACATTTTACTGGAACGAACCTCCGGAAAATTCAGAAGCCGCGAAACTGAATCGAAAATTGTGGCAAGCGCAAAAATCGACCTCAGCAAGCCGGTTAGACTACAGATGACTGCAAAAGGAGATGAATACGAATTCAGCTATTCAACCAACGGAACCGATTTTGTGAACCTGGGTGGAACTGTTTCAGGAGATATTCTCTCGACCGATGTGGCAGGAGGATTTACCGGATGTTTACTTGGACTGTATGCCACATCAGCAAACACTTCTGTACCGGAATAAGAAGTAATGAAAAATTTAAATTTATATGCTTCTCCCTCTCTAAAGGTAGAGAGGGAGGAGAAGGTGAGGTCAAAAGATTAAATTATTGAATATACAAAGGGCTTTAGCCCTAAATTGAAGTTTTCAATCTGACTGAAGGACAATTACAGAG
The DNA here is from genome assembly GCA_049277435.1 of Prolixibacteraceae bacterium. Taxonomy (GTDB): domain Bacteria; phylum Bacteroidota; class Bacteroidia; order Bacteroidales; family Prolixibacteraceae; genus Aquipluma. The sequence goes on along the minus strand of JBASYJ010000227.1, from coordinate 3,067 downwards.
TTTGAAGGTTAAAAAATAAACTTGATGAAACTAAATAAAACCAAATCCCTGATAGTGCTGATAATTTTGTTATCAGGCAATTGCATTTTTTCCGGAAGTGCTAGTGCTCAATCGTATGCAACCTGGTACAATAAAGCACAGGAACGGATTGATACCCTGAGAAAAGGTAATTTTGGAATACAAATAGTGGACAAAAACGGACAACCATTTACAGGCGAAGTTTCGGTACAAATGAAAAAGCATGAATTTCCGTTCGGAATCGCTTTTGACTTCTACGAAGGCTCGGCAAGCATGGGCAACAGTTACAGCACTTCCAGTCCAATTCAGGCAAAAACCGACAAGGAAATCTACAAAACAGAACGATGGAATGCCAATCTGGCCTACGCCATTCCTGTTACGAAAGGAAAGGAATATAGGGTCACACTGAAATTTGCTGAAATTTATCACAGTGCCAAAAATGCCAGACTTTTTGATGTTACCGTGAACGGTAAGCTTTTTCTGGATAATTATGATGTTTTTGCCGCAGCGAATGGGAAAAATATTGCGGTTGATACCAGTACAAACGTTACAGCCGACGACGGTTTTATTAATATAGAACTGAACGCTTCCAAAGATAATGCTGCCATAAAGGGAATTGCAATCGAGGAAAAGAATGGCCCAAACATTTTACGCATTAATTGCGGAGGCCCTGCACTGACCACAGCCGACGGAAATTACTATACAACGGAAACAGGTTATTTTGATTCTGAGGCAAATACATTAGCCAGCAAAGAACAGTGGATGCAGGCTACCATGTACAGATACTTTAATTATGGTGTTTCAGGCAATTCATTCAAATGGAGCGGGATTCAGCCGCAACACACGGCACCCAATTACAGTAATTTTGAAAATGCAGTCCGCTGGACCCAAAAAGCAGGCTGGGATTTACGGGCGCACACCCTGCTTTGGGGTGGAAACGATGCACATTCAATGCCGGATTGGGTAAGGTCGTTGCCAACGCCAAAAGCAATAACCGACACCTGTAAAATGAGGGTACAACGCGAAGTTTCGCGCTACACGGGAATCATTAAGGAATATGATGTAATAAACGAACCGTTGACCGAACACGCTGACTGGCTCAGAAAAACAGTTGGTGATTCGATTTTGTGGAACTGTTTTAAATGGGCAAGAGAAGCCGACCCCGATGCTAAACTTTACATCAATGATTACAATGTGGAATACAACTGGGGACAGGCAGTGGAATACCGCGACTTAATTAAGAAAATCAGGGCAATGGGGGCTCCGGTTACCGGAGTTGGAATTCAGGCACATTTCTGGGATTGCTGCCGGCCCAATGTTGACGAACTGGTGAAAAACATCAATATAATCGCCGAAGCAGGATTGCCGATGCGTCTGACAGAGTACGACTGGGGAACAAACCTCACCGAAAAACAACAGGTTGACGACTTTGTAAAGGTACTCACAATTGCCTTTTCACATCCATCGGTTAACGGGATGATTAGCTGGGGCCTAAGTGATGACGGTGCATGGCGCGAAAAAACCGGATTTTTTACGGCAACACACAAACCAAAACTGGCTGCCGATACGCTTTTGTATTACACACAAAAGAAATGGGCTACCAATTTCGATGCACAAATCACCGGCGAAACTCCGCTGAATTTTAAGGCTTTTTATGGCGATTACGAAATCGAAGTAACTTTTGGTGATACCGTGAAAGTATTTACCATTCCCTGTTTGAAAGCCAATAAAGACTCGGTTTTTGTATTGAACGAATCCGATGCACGGTTAATTGGGCCTCAATTGGTGAGCAAAAACCTGGTTAATCTGAATTCGGTGCGACTTGAATTTGACAAACCCATTAAAAGTGGTTCACTGAAAAGAAGCAACTTTAAGTTCTTTTCAAACACCAAAGTTGGCCTCAATGCCGTTCAGCCCGACCCTGATAATCCGAATGCAGTAATCCTCATGTTAAGCACGAATGTTACCAAAGGAGATTATATTTCGGTTTCCTATTTCCCCGGAAATTTAATGGCCGACGATGGCAGCAAGGCAAAGGCTTTTGGTCCTGAAGCAATATTCAATCCTGAAACTCCGGTGGGCATTGCTGATATCTGCGAACCAATCTTGAATGTATATCCGAATCCGGCAACCAGCGTGCTGAATATCGATTACGACATTGCACCGTATAAGGTAATGCTGTTCAACAGTGTTGGCGTACTGATTCAATCCGAAAAATCGGAAAATCCATCGTTCAGAATGAATGTAGGTCAGTTGAATAAAGGATTGTATCTGATCCGCATTCAGGATGAAGAGAATAATTTCGTTACTAAAAAAGTATTGATTGAATAAACCTAAAATAACTTCACAATGAATTTAAAATCAGTTTTAACAATGGCTGTTGTTTTGTTATGGGCAACCACCGCATCAGCCCAAAATCCGATTATCTCCCATATTTTTACAGCCGACCCTGCGCCGATTGTGTACCACGATACCTTGTTTTTGTACACTGGTCACGATACGGCTTCTGTCGCTGCTCCAAACTATAAAATGCCCGACTGGCAGGTGTTTTCGACCACCGATATGGTGAACTGGAAACATTACGGCACCTGTTTGTCGCCGCACACTTTTTCGTGGGCAACCGGCGATGCCTATGCGGCACAGTGTATTGAACGCAATGGTAAATTTTATTGGTTTGTTTCCACCTTTCACAAAGCCGACGAAAACAGCAAAGGTGGCGCTGCCATTGGAGTTGCCGTTTCCGACAGGCCAACTGGCCCGTTTAAGGATGCCATCGGCAAAGCTTTGATTGTAAACGAAATGACCACTGACGTAAAGCATGGCTGGGATGATATTGACCCGACAGTTTTTATCGACGACGACGGGCAGGCATACATGTATTGGGGAAACCTGAGCTGCCGGTATGTAAAACTGAAAGAAAACATGACTGAACTGGATGGCCCGATAAACTTTCTGAAAATCAAAAATTTTATCGAAGGCCCGTGGATTTACAAACGCAAAGGAATTTATTACCTCGTTTACGCCAGTTCAGGAACGAAACCCGAAATGA
>JBASYJ010000226.1:0-3733 GCA_049277435.1 Prolixibacteraceae bacterium | reverse complement strand
TTCCGGCATTTTACTGAGCACAGCATATTTTGCACCAATCCAATACTTTTCGAAACTGGTTACCTATCCTGAAATTTACATCGAGCAAAACGAAAACTTCATCAAACAAACGTACCGGAACCGGACTATAATTCTGGGTGCCAATGGACCAATTGCGCTCATTGTACCGGTCGAAAAAGGTCGCGGCCCGAAAATAAAAATCAAGGATTTACGCATCGCATACGACGAAGAATGGCAGCGAAATCATTGGAGAACCATCTTTTCGGCTTACAACTCCTCTCCTTTTTTCGAATATTACGCCGACGATCTGGAACCTTTTTTCAGGAAAAGGCACGAATTTTTATTCGATTACAACCAAAAAATTACAGAAACGATTCTTGAAATTCTTGAAATTCCGGCCAGCTTAAATTTCACCGAAGAATTCGGAAAAGTTCCCGAAAACTGTCTGAATTTCAGGGAACAAATCAGTCCGAAAGCGCACAAAACAAATGCAGATCCCAATTATTCCTTACCGGAATACACCCAGGTTTTTGGCGAGAAATTCGGTTTTGTTCCCGACTTAAGTATTCTTGACCTGATTTTTAATGAAGGTCCTTCGGCTCAGCAAATTCTGGAAGATAGTTTTGTCAGGTCATAAAAATCCTGTGAAATCAGGAAAAATACCTCCGGAAATCATTTAATAACGGATGTGCATCTGAGCAGCCCATCTTTCCCAGGCAGTGTTCAGTTCTTTCACTTTTTCAGGATATTGAGCGGCAAGATTGGAATACTCATCCCGGTCTTTTTTCAGGTTAAAAAGTTCCCATTCCGATTTGTTCAGCGCCGACATTTTCCAGTCTCCCACGCGAATTGCTTTTCCACCCTGATGTTCCCAATAAACGGTATCGTGTACCGATTTGGTTTTATGCGAAAGTAAAGGCATCAGGTCGACCCCATCAGGTTTTTCGGTTTTTAAACCGTTAATTTCTTCCGGATAGCTGGCTCCTGCCAGATTCAGACAAGTTGGTAAAACATCGATCACATGACCAACTCCACGGTTGATTTCGTTCTTCCTGCTTTTAATCCCGTTGGGCCAATGCACAATAAACGGCGTGCAGATCCCACCTTCATAGGATTCCATTTTCCAATACCTGAAAGGCGAATTAACCGCGCTGGCCCAGGCTGTTCCGAGGTAATTCCAGGTTGTTTCCGATCCCGGATGATCCGAGTCGTATTCGATCGGGGTCGAATTCCGGGTAAATCCAGGCCGGTCGAAACCCGGTGGATAGCCTCTTTCATACGATGCTCCATTGTCCGAAAGAAACAGGATCAAGGTATTTTCATAAATTTCCTTTTCTTTCAGTTTGCGGATAATCTCGCCGACTCCCTGATCCAGACGATCGATCATGGCTGCATGAACGGCCATATTTTCTGATTCTTTTTCTTTTTCAGTGCAAGCTTCCCAGCTTTTTCCTGAAGAGTTTTCGGGCAACTTCGATGTTTTTCGATCGAGCAACCCAAGTTCAATCATCCGTTCGTAGCGTTTTTTTCGTAATACTTCCCAACCCTGTTTGTATTTATCCTTGTATTTGGCAATATCTTCGGGCCTTGCCTGAAGCGGCCAGTGCGGCGCGGTATGCGCCACATACAGGAAAAATGGTTTATCATCTTCAGTGAACTGATCGATCAGATCGAGCGATTTCTGCGTGACAAAATCGGTCATGTAAAAATCTTTGGGGACTTCTTTTATCGGTTCTTCGTTGTGCACCAGGCTGAAAGGATCAAAAAAATTGACCACTCCCCAGATTACCCCGAAATGTTCCTCAAATCCGCGGTTCGAAGGATAATTTTCGAGTGGTGAAAACGGGCCGTGATCCGATTGATGAGCCAGCCAGCGCAGATGTTCCTTCGGATCGTCGAGCGTTTTGGTTAACGACAAATGCCATTTGCCGGTCATTCCGGTGTGGTAGCCATTCTCTTTCAGGATTTCAGCAATGGTAGCCGAACTTCGGTTCATGTTCACTCCCATTCCATCGATACCAGCTTTATGCGGATACTGCCCGGTAAGCAACGATGCCCGGGTTGGGCAACATCTGGCACAATTGTAGAACTGTGTGAACCGAACGCCGGTTGAAGCCAGCTGATCCAGATTTGGAGTTTGAATCTCGCTTCCATAGCAGCCCAAATCGGAATAACCCATGTCATCGGCCATAATCATTACAATGTTCGGCTTTTGGGCATTGGCCAGATTGATGGCCAGGGCAGCAGCAAATGTCAGGATTGAAGTTCTTTTCATGAGTAAGAATTTAGTTATTCAGTTCGCCGGAAATGAAACTCTAGGATCAATGTTTCATATATCTTCAGTCGATGAATCATTTCCAGATTTAAACTACATTTTCGTCTTTTACTTTAACAATACAATTTATCCGGATCATTTGCTCATCAGGAACATGAATCGGAAGAAAAATCTTCAGCAAATCAGATTCCTTCAGAAACAACAACATTTTCAACACGTATTTCCCTGATGTGAAATTTACTTTTATTCCTTTTCCTGAAGAATTGATTTCCGGTAATAAAACTAAATTTGCTGAATACCAAATTATTGCCTCATCATGGAAATTGTAATTTTAGATTCAGGATACAAATCGTATGAGTTTGAAAAAGAACTTTTTGAAACTCACGGGTTCAGTTTAAAAATTCATCCTACTTATAAAGGCGAAAAATCGGAGAAAAAGAAATTTGCCGAATCTGCAGATGGAATCCTGGTCAGACATACCCAAATCGATGAGGAATTTTTAAGAGGACTGACCAACCTGAAAGCGGTGGTTCGATATGGCGTGGGATATGACAACGTGGATGTTGACGCCTGTACAAAATCCGGAATTAAGGTCGCCAATGTGCAGGGTTATGCCAACCATTCGGTTTCCGATCATGCGTTGGCACTGATGTTTTCGTGCTCACGCGCGATGTGGAATACCCGGCAACAACTAAACCAAAAATTCGCCGCGCCGCCAGTCGATGATGTTTTTGAGTTGCATGATAAAACATTGGGAATAATTGGGTTAGGCCGTATTGGAAGTGAACTCTGCAAAAAGGCATCACCTCTTTTTAAGCAGGTACTGGCTGCCGATCCGTACAAATCCGACGAATATTTTGATCGGTTTTCGGCACAAAAAGTAAGCCTGCATGAGTTACTTGAAAAGTCGGATGTGATCAGTATTCATTGCAATCTGACTCCGGAAACCAACCATTTGCTTGATTCTGCTGCATTCTCGAAAATGCTGAAAAAGCCAGTAATAATTAACACTTCCAGGGGCGAGGTGATTGATGAAAAAGCATTGCTGACAGCATTAAATTCGGACCGGATTCATAGTGCTGGTCTGGATGTTTATGAAAATGAACCAATCTCTGAAAATCAGGAAGAATTAGTCAGCCATACCCGAACCATTTGTACCGGGCATTACGCCTGGTATTCCGATGCTTCGGCTGTCGAACTTCAGAAAAGGGCAGCCCGAAACCTGTTGAATTTCCTGATTGGGAATCCGATTGAAGATTGCCTGAACCCCGAATAGATACAGGCAATCATTAACTTAAAATCAGATTTTTATCCAGACTTCCAATTTCGTGCTTTCGAAAATTGCCTCAATCACTTTCATGTTGTTTACGGCATCTGTCAAACTTGTCGGTACCTCCGTATTTTCAAGAATCGACTGTGCAAACAATTCTCCCTGAACGGTATATTGATCGATAGGAT